>CBDUPM010000089.1:0-8681 GCA_965369105.1 uncultured Bacteroidales bacterium
TAAGGTCTGAAAGTTCATTTTCACGTTTTACTAATTCATTATTTATCTTCTCCAGCTCCTGGTTTACCCTTTTTCGGAATGTGCTGTTTTTGTAAATAATGTAAAGAATTGTTAACGAGAGGATTAAAATAATCCCTAGAGAATACAGAATTATTTGCTGGTTGCTGACTTTTCCCTTCAGAATGCCCAGTTGCTCATCCTTTTCAGCTATTTTATTATTCCTGATTAATATTTGTTCTTGTTGAGCTTCCAGAATCATTTCTCCCTCAGCCAGTGCGTTCTTTTGTTTTTCAATTTCTGATAATTGATCTTCCAGGATTTTTTTCTGATTCTGAATGGTAATGTTTTGTCGCTCTGAGATGGATTTTTGTTTGCTTATCAGGACTTGATTTTCGCTTATTATCCCGTTTTTTTCAATAATCTCATTCCCCAGGGTTTCAAGGATTTTATTTTGGTCTTTGAGATTTTGTTCTTGTTTTAGTATTTCTTCATCCTGTAAGCGGATTATTTCAATCTGATTTTGAATACTATCTTCCTTTTGTTTTATTATGGCTATCTGGCTTTGCACTGTGTTTCTAACCTGAAGAAACTCAGCTTCTTTTTGATCATACAATACTTTAATATCAAGTTCTATTCCTCCCATTTTCAATAGGCCGGGTAATATTTTTAATTGACGGTTTTCCATGTTTTTCCGGTTCATTTCAAAACTGACCTTATCCGGTTCCGGGTAAATCAGGTTGACCATCACATAGACCTGCTCAAGGTAGTTATCTGTAACTAACAGGATATTGGATTCCAGGGTTTTATAAAATATTTCTTTTACCTGGTCGTATTTATCAGAGCTGATAAAAACGAGATGGGGATTATCACTTACAGGAAAGTCAAAATCATTGGTTTGAATGACAGTGATTCTGTTATTTCTGATAATTTTATTTTCTGTAAAGGATTTTAGAGACTCAAATACCTTTGTGTCACCTCCATAAACGGTTAACCTGATTTCATTTTCCTTTTGTTCACCCGGCCAGTTAATGCCTTCGATAATTTTAGTAATCAGACCTGCTTTGTTTTTAGAATCAACAGATTTTTGAGAGTACAAGTTAAAACCAATGGCAATGAATAGTAATAAGGAGAGGATTCCCTTCAATGTATTCTTTTCGATTCTTGTTCTCATTAAACCATTTTAAAAATGCAGCCTGTCTTAATTTTTATTTCAGGTTTAATTCAATTTTAAAATTGAAACTGTTTAATAACAACATATCCAAATCCATTGAAAGAACGATTTCCATTTGGATCTGAAATTTTTTGTCCCATCCAGGTTTAGGGCATATTGAAATGCCTGAATGTTAGCTTCAACAAAAAATTCAGTTTTAATAAATGGTTAAAATGCGGGTTAAAATCTGATCTAATTAGTAAGTTACGTAAAATGTTCAAACCAGGTTACATTTTTAGTTGATTTATTTCATATTAAATCAATAAAATCCATTATTTATCCTGATCAGGTGCTTTTATTTTTTTTAAAAACCAGGCAAGAGGTATAAACATTGAAACTTCTCTTTTGTACCGGCTATAGTTTTGACCAAATGCCAGCTTTAACTTTTTTTCTTCCCAGAATGCCCCAAGGATAAGGTAAAGTGTAAATATAATATTCACTATTAGTGCCGATTTATTCAGGTTTCGCGACCACAGGAGAATGATCACCCCGGTATACCAGGGATGCCTTATATATGAAAGAATACCTGAGGTACTTAAGTGTTCAGAAATAATATCATTTTCATTTAAGGTTTTAGATTGAATCTGTTTAATCCCGGAAAATTGTTTAAAGCTGTAGCCTTTTGATCCGGCATAAATAACCCATATACCCAGAATATTCAGTATAATCCGGAAGTATAACCATATTCCTTCCCAGCGTATTATCGTATGACTTTCCAGGGTCCTGGCAAAATACAAAACAGGTAATAAAGTGAACAGTGAGAACAGATTGAAAATCAGTCGATAATACGAATAACCATTACCCAACCTGTTTTTAAAGAAAGTGGTCACAGGAATGGAAATCAGCAGGCTGTGAATTAAACAATAAGAAATTAGAAGTATGGATAAAAACAGGTAATCATTGAGAAGACTCATTTTTTGCTTTTAAGGATATGGAATAATTTATTCAAAATTAATTTATTCAGGCATAAATCATATAGATCATAATAGGATTTATAAAATCATGAATCAAAAGCGGTTAAAAAGCTAAGCTAATGAATTTTTCTTTTTTTACTCTGAGATATTAGTAGCTCTTAAAGCTCCGGATCTGACGCTAAAACGAATTATTTATCCCTGCGGCAAATCCAAATAGCCGCCCGTTTCAATATTTCCTGATGAGTTTCCGGTTGGTATGAATCGGGGCCATGGCCCAGCAAGTTCTGAAATATTCTGGCATTTTGATATTCATAGGCCCAGGCCAGTGGTTCAGAATTCCCGCTGTTTTTTGAAATGGCGGAATAAAGAGGGGGGAGCTCCTCCTCTCCAATCTGCTTATAGTAAAGTTCATCTTCAATAAGGAAATCATTCAATCCCCGGGTAATAAAATGATCGGGGTCAGTAATGTTCACCTGGAATTCGCCATATTTATCATGTGTGCTGTTAGCAGAATGATCCCATACCTGGTGAACGATTTTCCGGTATTCCGGCCAGTCTGATTCTTTTGCTCCCGGGAGGGAAAAATGAAAAGCACCATTTGCAAAATGTAAAACCATTAAACCACCCCCTTGTTCCAGGAAATTTAGCAGGCCGTTTTTTGCTGCTACGGTCAGTCCTTCCGGATCCTCCCAGTTACAATAATTGAGAACCAGGAAGTCGAAGCTTTCTATATCCAGGGCAGCAAGCCGGTTTGTATTCCGGGTTACCATAACCTCAATAGTGGAATCAGATTCAAGAATCTCTTTAATCACGGATGTTGTTTCTTCCCATTTATGAGCAGGATGATCATTTCCGGTAAGTAAAATTGCCCTGAGCATTTTTTCTTCCTGTTTTTGGTTGCATGAAATCAGACCAGCTACAAGGCTCATTAGAATGATAACTCTTTTCATCAGAATGATTTTATATTTTATTTAACATAAGCCTGTTCCGGCCGGGTTGAATATGAAAGCTGGTGTAAGATATGCAAAATTAGATTTTCAGGGAAATTTATATTTTGAATAAATGTGGAAAAGCTATAAATTGTTTTCGTTTGATATTTATAAAAACATTTCAGTGGAAGATGTTGTTTAATATATTAATAAACCGATGGTGCAAATTTCATCCTTCAACTAATACTTAAAAAATGAAAAGACGGAGCTTTCTAAAATACAGTCTGGCAGGTTCAGCATTGCTTTCTTCATTTCCTTATCATGCATTGGCAGGTGGTGTAAAACTATATCCTTACGACAGGGTCAAACTGGGTAATACCGGAATTGAAATGTCCAGGATGGCGATGGGAACCGGAACAAGCGGATGGCGGGGTAGTTCCAATCAGACCAGGCAGTTAGGTATTAAAGGATTGGCCGATATGCTCAGGGCGGCCTATGATGACGGGATTAATTTTTGGGATTCAGCTGACCAGTATGGTACTCACAAACATCTGAATGAAGCCCTGAAAAAAGTTGACCGGGAGGAGGTAGTCATTCTTACCAAAACAACCAGTAAAACCTATGACGGGGTAAAGAAAGACCTGGACAGGTTCCGTAAAGAAATTGGAACCGATTACCTGGATATTGTACTTTTACATGCGGTTACCGATCCTGAATGGAATAAAAATATGGAAGGTGCGATGAGGGCTTTAACGGAAGCCAAAGAAGAAGGGATAATCAGAACAAAGGGGATTTCCTGTCATTCCATTGGAGCTTTAAAGACTACCGTAAAAGAGCCCTGGGTGGAAGTTGATTTAGCCCGGTACAATCCCGGCGGAGTCAGAATGGATGCGGATGTAGATACCGTTCACCAGGTTCTGACAGAAATGAAAGAAGCGGGTAAAGCAGTTATAGGGATGAAAGTATACGGGGCCGGCGATCTGTTGCACAAAAAGGATGAATGCCTGGAGTTTCATACCGGCGCTAAATTTATTGATAGTTTTACACTCGGAATTGAAAGCATTGAACAGCTCAGGGATATTCAGAAAAGATTGCCCGAGGCGAGTGTGAGGGCTTTAGAATACTATTTTTAACACAAAGATTTTAGTAATTCAAAACCATGATATTAACGGGGAAATCCCTAATATCATGGTTTTATTTCATTTGCCCTGTCCTATACAAGACAGGGGCTTTCATTGAGGTTAAGGAACACGGCGGCAGAGGCAGGATTTTGTGGTGACCCCGTATTCTATGTCTTTTTTTATAACCGGGTAAAAAGGCAATGCAGCCTGATTATTCAACCACTAAGATTTGTGTCTTTTTTATCCCGTTTTTTATCAGTTCAAGGCTATATTCCCCTTTTGGAATATATATCTTCCCGTTATCGGAGGCTTTAAGCTTTGCCAGCTCAGGATTTTTTCCGGAAGCTTTTTTCAATAGCTTTTCAGAAAGACTCAGATCATATTTGAAATTCTGAATTCCATAATCGCTCTTTAACTGGTAACTCTGGATCAGTTCCCCTTTATCCGTTTTTATATTTAACATCAGCTCACCCTTCTCTTTTATATACCACGAAAACTTCGTTTCTGCTTCATATGCTTCTGAAAATTTGCTCCACTGCCGACCCCAGTAAGGACTTGATTTAACCCTATCCGGTTCAAAAAGGAATATTTCTTCTGATTCGATTTCAGGTAATTTTTGAATTGCTGAAATGTTTGCGACGTAAATGGAACGGCCATGAGTACCCAATATCAGGTCCTTCTCTTCCGGGTGAATGGCGAGATCATGAACCGGAGCATCTGACAGTCCTTTTTCAAAAGCCATGAATGATTCTCCCCGGTCTATGCTGAAATAAGCACCATGATCGGTTCCAACGTACAGAACATCAGGAGAAGAGGGATCCTCTTTAATTACATTTACCGGTTCCAGTGGAAGATTTAAACCTATTTCTTTCCAGTTGTTACCGTAATCTTCCGAAACAAAAATATATGGATTGAAATGATCCCATCGATATCCATTTAAACTGATATAGACCCTGCTTTCCTTATGCTGACTTGCAAACAGCTGGCTAACCCACATTTTTTCAGGTAGACCGGCAGAAATATCGGTCCAGCTTTCACCCCCGTTTTTAGTTACATATACTGCTCCATCATCAGAGCCAGTATAAATCAATCCAAATTTTAAATCTGATTCGTTAATACTGGTCAGGGTACCATAGGAAACATCCCCTTTTTCACCTCCCCGGGTAAGGTCAGGCGAAATAGCCACAAGATTATCTCCCTGATTCATAGACCGGTAAAGTCTATTTGCACCATAATATAAAATATCCTGGTTATGCCTTGAAAGGTAGATAGGAGTTTCCCAGTTAAATCTGAGCGGCCTTTCACCTAATTCATGACGGGGTTTTATACTCTTTCTTTCTTCAGTTTCTTTATTGTAGCGATAGTAATAACCAAACTGAGATCCGGAATAGATAATATTATTATCACGCCAGTCTACCTCAACCTGCATCCCATCGCCGCCTCCAATTGCTTTATAATCATCCCGTCCTCTTAGGTGCCATGAATTTTCAGGATTGTAGCTTACAGGACCGTACCACACGCCATTATCCTGGAGTCCGCCATACACATTATAGGGTTTTTCCTTATCAAAATTTATACTGTAAAATTGTCCGACAGCCTGAACATTGGCTTTATGCCAGGTTTCTCCCTTGTCATAACTGATATTCAAGCCACCGTCATTACCATTGATAAAGTGTCCTTCCCTTTCAGGATTCATCCACATTGCCTGGTGATCGCCATGCATATTCTCACCCCCAATGGATTTAAAACTTTTCCCGCCATCTTCTGACATAATCAAGGGTACGCCTAAAAGCACCACTGTATTCTCATCCTGGGGTAATACTCTTACTTCTCCAAAATAATATCCATAGGTATAGATAACCCCTTCGAGAAGGTCTTCATGAGTCTTATCCCAGCTCTTTCCTCCATCGGTTGATTTATATAATTCAGCCCCAATAACCGGTGTATCAAATAATAGGGTGTTTTCATCTTCAATATATTCAGCCAGGGCAGCAGGCTCAATTTTTTTATTTTTCACCATAGATTTTACCACATCTGAAGTGTATTTCCTGGGAAAGTTATTCAGCTCGAGAAAGTCTTTGATTTTTTTATCATCAAGCTTCAAAAATTCCTCTCCGCTCATGGTTTTAAGTTCTTCCCCGGTAATAGCATCCGTTTTTTCACTTTTTTTCTTTTCCTGGTGAAACTGGTTATCCAGGAAAGCATATAAAACCTCCGGGTTTTGCATGGAAATGGCCAGGCCTATTCTGCCTACTCCCTCACCTTCGGGAAACCCGGACTGGCCCCCTGATATTTTGTTCCAATTAATTCCACCGTCGGTTGATTTATATATTCCTGATCCTGATCCGCTTTCTGTAAAGTTCCATGCCCGGCGTGTTCTTTCCCAGGCTGCGGCATAGAGTATATCCGGATTTTCAGGATGGGCAACCAGGTCAATAATTCCTGCATTATCATTTATATACAGGGTTTTATTCCATGTTTTTCCACCGTCAACCGTTTTGTACAATCCCCTCTCTTCATTCGGAGAATATAAATGTCCCAGTACAGCCACCCAGACTATATCCGGATTACCGGGATGGATAATGATCCTGCCAATATGGTGGGATTCGGGCAGTCCTGTATTTTTCCATGTTTTACCCCAGTCGGTACTTTTAAAAACCCCGGTCCCTGAATAGGATGAACGGCTGGAATTATTTTCACCGCTTCCAACCCAGATGGTTCCTTTATCCCAGTCCACCGCAATATCTCCAATAGTCATGACCTCCTGCTTATCGAAAACAGGATCGAAGGTAATTCCATTATTTTTCGTTACAAACAATCCACCAGATGCATACGCGGCATAAAAATGAGTAGGATCTTTTTCATTTACATCAATATCAACCACCCTTCCCGACATTACAACCGGTCCGACATTTCTGAACTCAAGGTCTTTGGCATAAGATTTATTCTTTAACTCCAGTCGCTTTTCAAAGGACTTAATTCGATCATCTGCCGGAGTTGCTTCAGGGATTTGCCCGGATAGATTTGAAATGTACAATACCAGACTGAGGCAAAGGAATATTTTTTTCATGATATAAATTTTAGGTATGGAGGGATAAATGTAAAAATTAGTTGTAAGATTTGCCACAGATTCATTGATTAATTCGCATTTTTGCAGTATATAAATCCATTTGATTTATCCGGAAAGCAATGTGCAATTAATTAATTTCAAAAAAGTCCGATGAAATTTTTAAGTCATACTAATATCAGAGAATTTACTATATTTTCTGCTGAACAGGGAGATGAGAAACTAATTCTTGAATTCATAACCGCCCTGGCAATTTATGAAAAACTGGAGGATGAAGTTATAGCTACAACAGATGATCTGAATAAATATCTTTTCTCAGAATCAAAGGTAGCAGAGGTGATCATTGGGGTTTATAAAGGAGAAGCGGTTGGATTTGCACTTTACTTTCATAACTTTTCCACCTTTCTTGGAAAACCCGGCATTTATTTGGAGGATCTTTTTGTTTATGAAAAATACCGTGGGAAGGGATTTGGCAAAAGCCTGCTTACATATCTTGCGAAAATATGTACCGACAGGAATTGTGGCCGTTTGGAGTGGGCTGTACTTGATTGGAATGAACCTTCTATCAAGTTTTATGAATCGCTTGGTGCGAAAATTATGAAGGAATGGCTGATTAATCGGGTTACAGGAGATTCTCTGGAAGAAATGTCAAAGATGTTTGAATAAATTTTTTACTTTTTCCTTATCTGTTTTTACACCTTAACATTATCTTATTTTGTTTCTTATCCTGTCTTCACTGTAAGGGAAGGAGTGGTTCAGTTTTCATTTTCCCCGGGGCAAGGCCCCTTTCCCCCGGGAACAAGATACAGCATAGTTGTGCAATTTAGATGCACTGTTGATAAATAAGAGATTGAAGATAATTAGTATTCTCAGATTTAAAGGAGCTTGTTAAAGAGTTCAGAATCCTTGTGTTACTGGAGTCAAATGATTTTTTACTTTTTCAGAAAGCTTTTTCCCCGGGGCAAAGCCCCTTTCCCCCGGGAACAAGATACAGCATAGGTGTGCAATCTCACTGCACTGTTGATAAATAAAAGATTGAAGATAATTTGTATTCTCAGATTTACAGGGACCGGTATAGGTTTCAGGATCCATGCTTATCTAATAAACAACTGCTTTCAACCATTTTGGGTTTTCAAAAAAAATCATATATTTGCATTGAACAAATCTTTTTCCCGATGAGAATAATTGTGTCAGATATATCATTTATATCCACCCCGCAAAAGTAGGGGTGCTGGCAAAACATGCCTTTTTCTGAACACAATTATCAATTTCTAATTTCTTTCTGTCATGTCGGGTAAAAATCGAAATTTCATTAAATCCAATTATTTAGTTAAATCATTAAATGTAAAATCTTTATGGCAGGACCTGGTGGATGCCATTGGAGGAAATGATAAAGATTATACATCCATTAAATTAAGCAAGGCCATATGTCTGTTATCC
>CBDUPM010000090.1:0-8645 GCA_965369105.1 uncultured Bacteroidales bacterium
ACTCGCCAAAGATCCGGTTAAATACCGAAAGGTAGGCTGGATGCCATATGTAACCCAGGCTGGGGTGGGCCTGGGGCTGGCCACAGAAGTTGCAGGGGAATTTCCATCATGGGGAGGTGAATTTGCAACCATTATTATTGCTGTAATCATCCTGAATCAATTGGTCGGGCCCCCGTTGTTCAAATGGGCAATCCAAAAGGTGGGTGAATCTCATCTCAGGGGGGATACCCCGGATTTTGACGGCATTCGCGATGCCATTATTTTTGGCCTGGAAGATCAATCGGTTGCACTGGCCCGTCAACTTCAAATGCACGACTGGAATGTAAAGATCGCCACCATAAAGAAAAAAAATGAAGTAGCTGAAATCCCGGATATTCAACTGGAATTTATAAACAGTCTGGACCTGAAAGCCCTGAATACTATAGAAGCATCGAAGGCAGAAGCAGTAGTGCTGATGCTTTCCGACAAAGAAAATATGAAGATTTGCGATTTGGTCTATGAAGAAATTGGTACCAAGGAAATCGTGGTCCGCCTGAACAACCGGGAACATTTTAACCATTTTCATGAAATGGGGGCTTTGATTGTAGAACCCAATTCGGCCGTGATTGGTTTACTTGATCATTTTGTTCGCGCCCCCATTGCTACCTCATTGCTTTTGGGAATGGAGGATAAACAGGACTCAGAAGATTTTGAAGTAAGGGATAAAAGGCTGCATGGAGTGGCTATCCGTGACTTAAAACTTCCAGCCGATCTCCTCATACTTTCTGTAAAACGAAAAGGCCATATGATCGTTACCCATGGATATACCCGGCTCAGAAAGAAAGACATTGTAACCGCAATTGGTTCGGTAAGCAGCCTTGAAAAATTAAGATTAAAATTTGAAGCTTTCGAACATGAAAAGATCAGGAAATGAGAGAAGGATGAAATTATACCTGACCCTTTGACCACCCAATCTACAATCTTATTGTGCAGGTAGAATAAGACTAAAACCCGGATTTAAAAATCGCCAAAACCCCAAACCAACGCAGCAATAAAATATGGATTATTCCCATGGTAATAAGGATCCTTATACTTTGCGATAAAATTATAACCGGGTTCAAATTTAAGACTTAGGTATGAATTGGTAGGCTGTCCATAAGCGCTGGCGTAATTAAATTCAACGATTTTTATTTCTGTATGTAAGCCTCCTCCATAAGTAAAGGAATTAAAAATTTTATATTCATCCCTGTTAGTATCGGATTCGTATAAATTGCTTTGCAGGGAACTTCCTGAGATGGAAAGAAAGGGTGCCAGATGTACGCGTTTGTTTCGGATGAGGAAATAGCCTCCTTTTAATCCTGCATCTATGTATTGAAAATTATCTTCCGTTGAAAAATCGATTATCTCCCCTCCTTTTTCGATGCTAAAGGAATTGATTATACCCAGAGAGGCCCCATGCAGATACAAGGAAGTAAAAACTCGTTGAATATTAAAATCAAAGGACATGTTGAAGGAAGCATTCGATGAAAAATCTTCCGCCAGCTTTTCAGTGGTAATGATCATTCCTGAACCAAATGACATTCCAATGGAAGCTTTTATTCTAACTGAGGGCATAAAATTTAATAGAAAATCCTCATACCTGGAATCAGGATACTCTTTTTGGTATGATTTCACCATTTCGCTGTATATTTCATCTTCGCTCCCGTTTTTAAAAAAATATAGAATGATCTCAAGGAGCCTTCTGCTTTCCATATCTATGTTAATCTTTTCAAATTCCGATTCAATCAAAGCTATGTCTCTTACAACGGATGCATAAAGTGCAGGCATTATTTCAGGAGCTTCGGCATTAATCTGCCGTCCTGATCTATCCTTAAAAAACCACATATTATCCAGTAGTTCATCCCAATCCTGAATCAAAAATTGAATGGTGATAACTTCAGAATACAGGAATGCAGAAAAGTCTTTGTTTTTGGTTGTTTCTTCCAGGTATTCAAAAATCTCCTTTACTTTTTCATAATCTCTCGCCTTCAGCTCTTGAACCATTAATTTTCTGCCATTATTAACAGTAAAATTACTGCTGTCCACAAAAGCTCTGATTTCGTCCGCAATTTGTGCTTGTGTTAGAATGCTTTGAAGACTGAAAAAAACAATAAACAGTAAATATTTTAACTTCATTTGTCAGGTATATATAGGTTGAATAAAGGTTATCAGGTTTAATTTCGGCTCGGGGTTCAAAACTGAAATTAATAAATAAATATTGCTTCACCTAAACCGCTACCAAAAAATATTTAAAAAAAAGCTGGGATTTTTTATACCCCCCTTTTATTCCAGCCCCGTCCGCAAAGAATTATTTCATTACATTTATATTATGGTACCAGGTTCTTCATAAGCGATTAGTTCATGACTTTTTAATCCATCATAAATCAAGCTTACCGGAACCCATTTCTTTACAAATCACACAATATGAAAAGACTTATTTTATACCTGTTGATTATGGTTTTCTTTTCTAATTTGATCTACAGTCAGAAAACAGAGCATTTCTTTTTAAAGGAATCAGAAATTCTAAAGCCTTTTCCTTCCGAAATCAGAAGTACAACTATCAAGGCGGAATTGGCCTTTTTGAATAAGCTGGATGAAAATTACTATATCCGGAATTATACCCAAAGGCCCTTTGTTGAAGTTCATCTGGGAACACACCTGCCTTTGTATTCAATGGTGAACCATCAAAGAAATATTAAATTCAGAACCAGCTTTTTTATGGCCAATAATTTATTAATTGATATGTTTGAGGAGTCCACCGCACCGGTAATCAATACAGACTACTTTTTCGGACTTCAAAGCAGCCTGTTAAAATATACGGATGGAAAAAGGATAAAGAATATTGGATTGAAGCTGGTACCTCTTTTTCATGAAAGCACTCATATTGGCGACGAGTTTTCATTACATGGATATTTTGAAATTCCTGATTTCAAAAGAATCAATATCTCCTATGAAGCCTGGGAAGTGGCTCTGGTATTAAATGATCCGGATACAATCCGGACTAATTTATTCTCCACAAAAATTGGATTTCACCGTCTGTGGGACTATAAAAAAGGGTATTATGTCTACGACAGTCTGGAGACAAAAGGCCGGATAATCCCACCCAGCAAAAAAAACTACGAATATTATATTCAAATGCACCTGCAAAGGACCAGTGGTTTTCTGTGTTCCAAAAAGTGGATGCAGGTGATTTCAGCCGAAGCAAACAATCGTCTGCAACTCAGCTATAATGAAAGTGTTCCGGAAAAAAGAAGCTGGAACTTTAATGTTTATCTTGGTTGGAAATATCTTTCTGAAAGACGAAAAAACCTGGGCTTCTATTTTAGATATTACAATGGAATCATCCCCAACGGACAATTCAGGAATACTCCCGGATATCAGTTTGTGGGTTTCAGTGTGATATATGACTAAAGTTAAAAAACATTGGAAAGCCCTGCCCGGGGACTTGTCGATGACCGGCAGCCACGGTCCACTGGCGGCAGGAAAAAGACCAATGAATTACAAGTAGTTTGTTTGAATAATTATGACTATTTTTATAAGATAAACAGATTTTTATGGGAAAAGCCATTGTAAAACTCAGTATAGCCACCTATGCAGGTGAGGAATATGTTGTTGAAGTCCCCTGTAAAAAAGATGATGTCGATGAGCTTATCATTGCCAGCGCCTGGAAAAAACTTAAGGATGATGAAGGGGGATCGCTGCCCTACGGTTACAGAAGTGCAGAGATCCTGAAACGTATTCACTGAGCCCTTTCTTCCTATGATCTTAAATCAACTTTTATTAACCCATTAACGAATTTCTTATGAAAAAACAAATGTCCTCCTTGTTTTTAGTAATAATGCTTAGCCTGATTTTTATTCCAAACTTTGGTCAGAGGAATAAAACCAAAGCGGCACCGGAAGCAAAAAATGATCTTTTAACCGAATCCACTTTTTCGGCCTTTAAACTTCGCAGCATAGGACCTGCCCTGATGTCGGGACGGATTTCCGACATTGCCATTCATCCGGAAGACGAGAACACCTGGTATGTTGCCGTAGGTTCCGGTGGCGTCTGGAAAACCACCAATGCCGGGGTTACCTGGAAATCCATATTCGACGGACAGGGCTCCTACTCCATCGGTTGCCTGAGTATAGATCCTCAAAACCCAAATATCGTCTGGGTGGGTAGCGGAGAAGATGTGGGAGGTCGGCATGTAGGCTATGGCGATGGTATTTACAAATCGGAAGACGGTGGAAAAACATGGGAAAACATGGGCCTGAAAAAATCGGAGCACATTTCCAGGATCGTAATTCACCCGGAAAACCAGGATGTATTATGGGTAAGTGCCCAGGGACCCCAGTGGAGCCCCGGAGGAGAAAGAGGAATATTCAAAACCATTGATGGAGGAAAAAACTGGGAAAAGCAGCTGGGCGACGAAGAGTTTACCGGAGCTACCGACCTGATAATCGATCCCCGGGATCCCGATGTTTTATATGCCGCTACCTGGCAACATCACAGAACGGTTGCCGCTTACATGGGAGGCGGACCCAAAACTGCCATCTATAAAACCACCGACGGCGGAAGCAATTGGATTGAACTGAAAAACGGGCTTCCCAAAGGAAATAAAGGCAAGATCGGTCTTGCCATTTCTCCTCAGAATCCGGATGTGGTTTATGCCGTGATTGAGCTGGACCGCAGAACCGGAGGACTCTACCGTTCAACAAACCGGGGTGCCTCCTGGGTAAAGATGTCGGATGCCGTTTCCCTGGGAACAGGGCCTCATTATTACCAGGAACTCTACGCCTCACCTTATGCCTTCGATCGTCTGTATCTGTTTGATGCCAGTATGCAGGTTTCGGATGATGGGGGAAAAACTTTTACCCGCATGAATGAAGATAACAAGCACGGGGACAATCATGCAATCGCATTCCGCAAGGACGATCCTGATTACCTCCTGGTGGGTTCTGACGGGGGTTTGTACGAAAGCTTTGACCTGGAAAAAACCTGGAGATTTATTGATAATCTTCCGGTTACCCAGTTCTATAAGGTAGCGGTTGATGATAAAGAACCCTTTTATACCGTTTATGGCGGAACCCAGGATAATAATACCCAGGGCGGACCTTCCCGAACGGATAATTCAACGGGTATCAGAAATGCAGACTGGGAAATCGTGCTTTTTGCCGACGGTCATCAGCCGGCCACTGAACCCGGTAATCCGGATATCATGTATGCCGAATGGCAGGAGGGAAACCTGGTAAGAGTGGACCGTACCACCGGTGAAATTGTATACATTCAGCCTCAACCTGAAAAAGGTGAACCGGCAGAACGTTTTAACTGGGACTCCCCTATTCTGGTAAGTCCGCATAAGCCAACCACTATTTTCCATGCTTCTCAAAGAGTCTGGAAATCGGAAAACCGGGGCGACAGCTGGACAGCCATCTCGGGCGACCTGACCAGGAACCAGGAGAGGATTACCCTGGATATTATGGGAAAACAGCAGAGCTGGGATTCTCCCTGGGACATGTACGCGATGAGTAATTACAATACCATTACTTCCCTGGCACAATCTCCAAAGAATGAAGCCCTGATTTATGCCGGAACAGATGATGGTTTAATCCAGGTAACAGAAAACGGGGGTCAGAGCTGGAGAAAAACAGAAGTTTCTGCCCTCCCGGGGGTTCCGGCCACCGCTTTTGTAAATGATATTAAGGCTGACCTGTTCGATGAAGGAACTGTATATGTGGCCCTTGATAATCATAAGTACGGAGACTTTAAACCTTACCTTTACAGAAGTAAGGATAAAGGAAAAACCTGGACCTCCATTTCTGCAAATATACCCGACAGAACCCTGGTTTGGAGAATGGTACAGGATCATGTTAAACCCGAATTATTATTTGCCGGTACCGAATTCGGAATTTATTTCAGCATTGATGCAGGTGGAAAATGGATCAAGCTGACCGGTGATGCTCCGACCATATCCTTTCGTGACCTGGCCATTCAAAAAAGAGAAAATGATCTTGTAGGAGCTTCTTTTGGAAGGGGATTTTATATTTTGGATGACTATTCACCACTGCGGAAAGTTTCTGAGAATCAGCTGGAAGAAGAAGCCACCCTGTTTCCAGTAAAAGATGCCTGGTGGTATTTCCCCAGGAATATATTTGGAAGAGGAGCCAAAGGTTCACAGGGCGATGGGTATTATGTAGCTGAGAATCCTCCTTTTGGTGCAGTTATAACTTTCTATTTAAAAGAAGATATAAAAACCATCAAAGGACTGCGTCAGGAAAAAGAAAAAGAATTACAAAAAGCGGATGCTGATATTCCTTTCCCCGGCTGGGATGCACTGGATAAGGAAAAAAATCAGCAGTCTCCTACTCTCTGGCTGACCATCAGGGACAGTGATGGAAATATTGTCAGAAAAATCAAGGCTCCACCTAAAAAAGGATTCCACCGGGTTGCCTGGGATCTCAGGTATCCACCTGCAAATCCGATAACCGAAAGTTCCACTCAGAGGTCAGGCAGAAGAAACAGGGGTGGAATAATGGTGGTTCCCGGAAAATATTCCGTATCACTTTCCAAAGAAGTGGACGGGCTGATCACAGAGCTTCAGGATCCACAATCCTTCAATGTAAAAGCTCTTCGCACTGGGGCCTTAAAAGGTTCCTCCTATGACGAAACACTTGCCTTCTGGAAAGAGCTGTCCGCTGTGCAGGCCTCCTTACAGAAAGTCTATATAGAAATGGGAGAATCAATAAAAACAGCTGACCTGATGAAAGTTTCTCTGGAACGTTCCTCTATAGTTTCAGCAGACTTAAACAAACAGTTGCATGATTTAAAAACCAAATTACAGGCAATGCAGGCTAAACTGGGTGGAAGTCCGGCCAAAAATGAAGTTGGCGAAAAAAATCCGGCCACCATCAACAGCAGATTGAGTGCTGCATCAACAGGTACAAGAATGTCATCTTATGGTCCGACGCCTATGCATAAACGAAGCCTTGAAATTGCGCAGGAAGAATTAACAGAAATAACTGACGAGCTGAAGAAAATCAAGGAAACGGAAATCCCTGCTCTCATGAAAAAACTGAAAGAAGGGGGTGCTCCGTGGATTGAGGGGATGGAGTGAGAGGATTTTTTAATGTGCTGATGTGCTGATTTTACGCGGATTTGCGGATGCGGGGATACATGAATACACTAATGAATTTTTCATACCTATCCGCGCATCCGCTCCTATCCGCACAACCGCGCTCTTGTTGCGATTCCTTCCCAACAGAAGCAAAAACTGCCAGAGATCCGCAAGCCATAAGCCCTTCTGAAGCGCTAAAGTTGAATCAGTCCCGGTAATTCGGGAAGTGAAAGAGGTTTGAAATATAGAATGCCCCTGGCTTTTGGACCACGGGTATTTTCAATAATAATTTATCAATAATCGCCTATCAATCTCACCAAATTCCTCATCGCATCGGCAGGAACTTTTGGGAAAGCAGATTTAATTAACCATTGTGGCACTTTTACTGCAGGGGACGTTCTTCCCTTTTCAATTATTTCCACCTGACCCTCTCCCTTATCCCAAAAGGTAAAGCTTACATTATAGATAGTCATTCTGGCAACCTCCCCCATTTCGTACTGATCAGGAGCTGCCGAAAGCTGGAATACCGCTCTTTTACTCTCTTTGTCCTCTGTCAGAACCATCCTGGCAACGCAATCTGTATTGGCCACCGGCCATGGATTCCTGGAATAATAATAAACAATCCATTCGGTATCAGATACCTTCTTAACATTCTTGCTGATATAATCGCCGGTAAACTCTTTATGTCTCTCAATATCCTTCATAAAAGCAATGCATTTTTCATATTCGAGCTCTGCGACGGTGGTGGTCATGTCCTCAATTAAAACCATTTCCTTCCCTTCTTCATCTATCTTTTCAGTAAACTTATAACGGACAGTTATTTTGCCATCATCTAACGTTCGGGTAATCCAGGAGGATTGTGCATTCACCTCATTTAATATTCCTGAATAGCCCATCATGCAAAATGCAAGGAACAAATACCGTAGATTTTTCATAATTCTGATTTTTGTTAGCAGCAAGATATCACAAGCTATGAAATTATTTTCATAGTAAAATACTTTTAGCAAAAAAACTGCCTTATTATCCTGGCTGATGGAAACAGGTTAATATCTGCCCTTACACTGAATTGGAATTTTTACAGATGACCTTGGAAATAAATTGTGTTTCAGCACTTTCCAGGACCAGAGGTTGTCAGCAATAATCAAAACCCCGGACAATATATTATCCGGGGCTATGGTTTTGTTTTATAGACTGTATCCTTCCCTGTATTCCCTGTGAAAAAACTTTTCTGCTTCTGCATCATCCACGAAATTTTCCTTTTCAGGATTCCAGGCAAGGGGTCTGCCCAGTTCGCTAGCTATATTTCCGAGGATACAGGTAACTACTGTGTTGTGCCCAATGGCGATGGATGCCACAGGATCTTTTCTTTCCCGGATACATTCGATGAAATTGCCCAGATGTCCGGTTCCTGATTCATATAGCAAACCTTTATTTGCATCATCATAATTTTCGGGCAGTAAGGAATCATCAGAAGCAGCATAGCCTCCTCTTTTCACTTCAACCCAGCCATCGCTTCCCCAGAATTTCA
>CBDUPM010000091.1:0-8626 GCA_965369105.1 uncultured Bacteroidales bacterium
AAAATTTCATCGGGCGAAAGGAACACACACCAATGTATCACAACAGTATCTGCTATGCACTTATTTCAGGCTTGTGTTTAAAAATCCTTACCCTCGACTGAAAGAATTTTTAGTTTAGTTTAAATGGCGGGTAAAGATTAATTTTTTTTTTGAGAATAAATAGTGAAAAAATAAAAATTACACTAAAGCTTAAATCCTTACCTCAAAGGAAATGTTTTAATTGATTAAGATGATCAGACATGCATGATTTTAATTTGACTTTGAGAGTCAGGAAAGGCGTTTATTCAGGATTGTTATTATGAAAATCTTATTCAAGGTATAGCTTAACCGTGTAGGAATGAGTATCATGTAACAGCCTGCATAAATAAATACCTTTTTCCAGATGGGTAGGAATAAGGGCGGAATTACCGGATTCAAGAGATGATTTTTGCACAAGTTGTCCGCTGATATTATATAATTCTAAAAAAGAGTTAGCGTAGATATTTCCATGAATGCGAATTTCATTTTTCAAGGAATAAACTTTTACATTTTCAAAATATTGAATGTTAAGATCCAGACTCTTGTTTCTGGGATCAAAAGTATGAAGTACAAAGCGATCGGACAGCTGGCTATTTGGAGGGAGTGAAACCGAATAATTATTTTCTTTTTTTCTCAGATCAACGAAAGCACCTGTTTCTTTATCTTCAAATATTGCAAGGCATTCATTTGTCAGATCATTTAATACTTCAAGTTTAAAATTCACATTTCCGCCATCGGTAAAATTGAATCCCACCGGAATTGAATAGCTGGAATAGTTATCATCTGGCAGGCATTGAACATAGAATTCATGACCATTATCTTCAATTAATTTAGTATACAAACGGAAGTTTTCATCAAAACCATATCCTCCAATATCCCAGGATGGGTCTAAGCCCAGGGTCATACCTTCAATAAAGAGGATTTTTGCCTCCGATTGAATTTCATCATTGGAAACAACCAGCTTATAACCAGGGAAGTTCTTTCCATTGAAAGACTTTTTATCATCTTCAGATAGAATTTGTCCAAAGGCCAGGGCCCTGAAAAACACAATAAGGATAAAAATTTGCACGAACCCTTTCATATGATCAAATTATTCTGAACATAAATCGGGTTTTTAAAGAAAAAGGACGGATTTTAAATACAAAAAACCTCAACCCAAAAATATGTTCAATTAATTAAACAACTATGAGTCAGGTTTTTAGCGTTAATAAAACAACTTAACGCTAGTGCTAAATGTTAGGTTAGACTATAAATCTAACGACCAAGATAAAAAAAGGTTTCGATATAAAAAATGCTAAGGATAAAAAATTATGAAGGAATTTAGAAGAATTCAGAACTGGATACACAAAATAAATTATGCTTTTAAGGCAAAATGAGGCAATTTACCATTCCCAGTCAGGAGGCAATTCTTCAGAACCAGGCTGAGCCTGGGCTTTATCAGGTTTATTGAGAAGTATCATCATTGTTGCTGCAGAAAGGGCTGTGTAACCCATTTTTTTCATGGCAGCTTTCCGCGAGATCTTTTTAGGACTGGAAAGTTTTTCAGAAATTTTCAGCGTTTGTTTTTTCATCATAAATCTTATTTTTCTTCTCTGAACTTTATTTCAGAATCACTTTGCTTACTTTTTGTTTTCCCTCTGATTCTAAACGGACAACATAAACCCCTCCATAAAGTTCAGTAGCCTGAACGGTATTATAGTTGTTTGGTTCAAGCCTTTCACGGAGAATCAATCTCCCAGAAATATCATACACGGTCAATTGTGTATTAGCCTTCAATTCACCCTGAATAATTATTTCTTTATTAATTGCAAAGATAGTAATATTCTCTAAATCATCTTTATGGATATTTACAGTTCTTGGATCAAAAGTATGAAGGAAGAAGCGGCCGGTGCCTTTTGTTTCAGAATCAAGGTTTATTTGATAGTTTGAATTTGGAACTTTCAAATCGGTATAGCTGGCCAGAAGTTTGTCCTCCAGGATTAATTTGCAATCCTGTGGCAGATTAATTGAACTTGCCGATAAATTTACGATTCCTCCTTCATCAAAATCAATACCTAATGGAATGCTAATGTCAGAAAAGTCATTTAATGGTAGGGATTGTATCATAAAATCCACCCCGTTATGTTCAACTAAATGCGTATAAAGATTATATTTTTCATCTCTTTTTATCATACCTAAATCCCAACCCGGATCCAAACCGGTTGTGGAGTTTTCTGTAAAATAAATGCTTGTTTCCGTATTTAATTCACCTGAATTCATATTGATTTTAACCAGGGAATAATTATCACTTTGACCGGATTTTTTAAAAAACGGATCGGTGCTGTGCGTTTGCATTGAAGTTGTAAAACTGATACTTCCACCGTCTGCATCCGCCTTTAGCATAAATCCCTGGCAACTCTGAATATTATCCTGGCCTATAATGCCTACATTAGCGTCATAGCTGTTGCTTTGAGGATCAAATGTATAAATGGCATTATAACTATCATCTATAGCAGCTGCATTTCCGGTATGAGCTAAAAACAAATCTACATCAATAGATGATGTATAGGGATTCCCTGCAGCATTTAAAGCTTTATTTGAAAATCCAAGGGGTAAAACATCAGAAAATTCACCGTAATTTGGCAGTCCTGTAAAACTCAGAGTTTCATCAGCGGGATTACTAACTCCAACAAAATATCCCTGACCCGGATTCATTAATTTATTCGGATTCAGATAGGTTACCCACTGATTTGTTGCTTCATTAAAATCTGCAAGTGCGTATTCATTGGTTGTATTATGCTGATCAATGGTATTCTCTGACAATAAATTTGCCATGCCATAGCCTTCATGAGGAACAGATATCAAATGCCAGGTATCTTCAGTAATGTCTTGTTGTTTCTCCACGCTGAGAGCACCTAATCCTGTTAAATAACCTTCGATAATAAGACTTGATCCTGATGCTAATATCAATGAATTCGCAGCTGTGATAATCAATGTATCAATGGATGCATCCGTATCAGATGCAATTGTTAAGGATGCACCGGAATTAATTAACAGACTATCATTAACAATTAGATCTCCGGAAACGGTAGTTCCGGTGGTTGAAATTTCAAGATTATGATAAGGTAATAAAGTAGCGATATTTTGAGTTGTGGAACCTGAATATTCAATTGTTCCCAGTAATGAGGATCCTCCCGCACTGGGTGCAATTGTATTATACCACCAACCTTGCGATTGCGCAGTTGGATGATAAAAAGAAGTATTAAATTTCCCCCCATCGTTGACAATAAAGTTGGTACAATTACAGAGTGTAGCTGTATTAAGAGTGCCATTTACTGTAATATTTGGGAAAGAATTAGTAATAGATCCTCCATCGATCCAGGCTGAGGAGGTTAAACTAATGCTGCCATTGATGATAAGATGAGCAGAAGACAGACCTTCAAGGTGCCCTGAAATATTTGTTAATGTTAAACTGCCCGGAATAGTGATGGTCTGGTTTGATGCAATGATTATATCGGTGCTATTGTTAGTTTTTGGATAGTCGCTGGCATCAATATAACCGAAATCAAGAGCACTATAAACCAGCCAATTTGAAGCATCATCCCAGTCACCGGTCTGCTTACTTAAGAAATCACCGTCAGACTGCCCCCAGGAACTAATTCCAATGAATCCTAAAATCCCAATAAAAACAATAAACCTTTTCATATTTTTAAAATTACATTGTGTGGCCACAAATTATCATTAAAAAGAAATTGTAAATATTCAGAAAAACAATTCCTGTTTGAGTCTCTTAACTAACTTAAGACTCTTATTGTTCAACCAAAGTTGCACATTTTATTGATTATTTTAATAAAAATGAGCATGTTGATTCAAGCCTAAAGACTTTATTAAATATAATCTTTATGTAATTTATAAAGATAGTACCAGTTTTGGAAATATACAATAGCTTGGTTTTGTTGGTTTTAAACAGGTCTGTCCGGGGTGGTGACAGGAATCATTTTTTATGTTCAGGGATTTGAAACCTGAGGGATTAAGTGAAGATGAGCTTATTTTTTAAAGCATTTTTTTATAGAAAGATAAGTTTCATTGTCCTTTAATTAAAAACTTTGCAACAGAACAAACTCATTTTTTCACATAGGACAATATCCCCACTGCTTCACCCTTCTTCCCCTCTTTAAAACTAATCACTATGGTGTATACACCGGATTTTTTACACTGGAAATTAATAGATTTATATTCTTTTCCGGACTCCGGATACCAGGTGCTGAGTGTAAGTTTTGACTGGTCATAAAGTCGCAATACGGCCTCACCTTCAGAGTTTTCCATGTTACAAACGGAGAAACGGTAAATTACATTTTTCCGGAGCGCAAGAGATTGCCGGTAAATGGGTGGGCGTCCATCTTTTTTTACCGCATCGAGACTTACAATAAAATCTTTCAGATAGGTAACATCATCGCCAGCGCTTAAAGCACATTTTTGGACGATTTCATTCATATCCTGAGTAAAACTATTTTGTAAAAAAGCTGCACTGATAGATAGAATGAACAATATTTTTAAGCTTAACTTCTTCATTACATCATCAGGTGTTTATCGCGAATGGATTTAATTTTTTCAATAATTTCATTTAATGCCTCCGGACTAATTTCTACAACACTGGTTTCCTGTTGCACTATCGTCAACATCCCGTCTTCCTGCTCAACAGGCTCCGGATCTGATTGTTCATAGCTGATTTTCACCTTATCATAAACCTTTTTTAATTCCTGGTAATCTTTTATAATAGATGCGAACTGTTCATCCTTCTCATAATTTTGAAGGATTAACAAAAGATCATTTAAAATTAATTTTTGCTCTCCAATATATTCAGCCAGCTCTGTATTTTCCTGCATATTTAATACCTGTGTAACCTGGTACATCCCCTCCAGCCATACACCCGTAACCATCAGAGCACTTAAATTACTCCTGTCCGTTAAACGAAGATGGTCATCCATTTGATTGAAACTGTGAACCGACATAAATATCAGGGAATCAAGGCTGGAGTTCGACGTGGCCAGTCTTTTCAGGGTATTAAAATCAAAAAACTGGGATACTTTTAATCCATCAGCCAGGCGATTGATAGTGGTGAGATAAGCAACGGATGAACCGGTTTTTTCATATACATTTAAATATCCGAGATCAGCTCCAAGTATACCCAGGGTGTAGGCTTTTTTGAAGCTTGTGGAATAATTGTCAATATCGTCAATGTTTGAAAGATTTACACTGGAAAAAGGAAGTCCCATATCCTTAATAAGGGCGGCCATTTCCACCGGAGAAGATATATTCTGAATAATATCTCCCATGGCTTCTTCGGTAATTTCGATCTCACCGGGAGCAAGCTCATATCCGGGCATATCAAGGGCATTATTCCTGTTTTTACAAGCCGGAAGAACTATTATTATCAGTAAAATCAGAAGTGTCTTTATTCTCATATTGTTTTCTTGTGGTTATAAATTTAATAAAAAGCTTTCAGGGTTCCATACTATTCTCTTTGCTTTTCTTCCTGTTAATTCTGAGATTGATGATTTTTCTTAACAAATTAAAATAGAGGGAAAAATAAAGTAATCCGGTTAATACCCATATAACCAGCATATTAAAACTGTATGTATCAAAGTATTTTCCCAGAAAATGCTTTTTAGGTGCGAAGAAATGAGTTCTGAAATCAAATGAATGTCTTGGAACAGGATCCATATACACAGGATCAATCATTCTTACCAGTCTCTGATTAAACTCAACAATCTTTTTTCTTTCATATATTTTCCGAACCTGGTCCGCAACGCTTTCATTATGATAGTCATCCAGGTATTTGTAATAGGTATCCTTTAAATTTTTAAGCAGATTTTTTACTTTATTATTTTTCATTTTATTCTGCCGGGTGAAAACTTCCAGGAAGTAAAGGTTTAATTCTGAAAGGATATTTTCAATTTGATTGAATTTTTCATTGTTATAGGTTTCCGGATCAAACAGGTTTTCATTTATCTCCAGATCTAAGTCAATATACTCTTCCCCTGTCAATTCATTAGCAATAAGAATCAGGTCATTTACCGTTTCATCCAGTTTTCCGGTTCCGTTATATTCCGTATTTATTTTTCGAAGACGTTTTTCTATCTCCGGAATGTAATAGGAAAGTTTGAAATCGGCATTTGTGATTTTTTTATCCAGGTCGTAGAAGTTCGTCTGGAAAAAGTTATTTTTAAATTGATGGACCATCAGGGCTTCGTAAGACCATCGGGTGGGCATTAATTCGGCCAGAACCGGAACTTTATCAAGACTGCTAATATTCCGGTTTAATTTTTCAAATGAAAACATTGCTCCGCTTAAGACCATCATGGGAATGATCAGCAGGGGGATAACAATATAAATGGTTATGGCTGAATTAAAACTTGAAGAAATGTTCAGGCCAAGAAGGTTTGCAAAAGCTGCCGTCGAAAAAAGGGCAAACCAGTAAGCCACATTCATATTTTTTATTTCAAGAATTGAATTCGCAATCCATACAAAAAGAAAAGCTTGTATGGCTGAAATCAGGAAAAGAATTGACACTTTTGACAAAAGGTAAGAAGACCGGCTCAGATGTAAAAACTGCTCTCTTTTAAGAATTTTCCGGTCCTTAAATATTTCTTCTGCACTTTGAGTTAAACCCAGGAAGACTGCAACTATCAGTGCCATAAAAATATAAATCGGAATATTTTCATTTTCCCTGAATTTATAGATTTCAGAAGAAGGGTCAGCAATATATCTAATGATATAAGCTAACATTAATCCAAGTACCGGGGCTTCAAGCAAACTCAATAATACGTATTGGGTGTTAGAGATTTTTGTTTTGAAATCGCGATGAAAGTAAATGGACAATTGTTTCAACCAGCCTGGCAATCGCAGGTTGGAATTTAAACTTTGATTATTTTCTTCAACTTTATATTCAACCTTACCGGATTTGAAGAAACTTTCCCATTTTTCAGGACTTACTTTTCGTTTTTTGGTATAGTTACCATATTCATCCACCACCCGGGCTTCAATGATATTAAAGATTAGCTCAGGGTTTACATTTCCGCAGGTCGGGCACTCGCCCATTTGTGAATTTATCTGATTGTCGAGAAGTTTGAAATACATAACGGCTTCAACCGGGTTTCCATAATAAACCAAAACCCCGCCAGTGTCCAGAATCACTAATTGGTCAAACATCTTGAATATTTCACTCGAGGGTTGATGAATTACGATAAATATCAGCTTTCCCTTGAGAGTTAGTTCCCGAAGCAGATCCATAACATTTTCTGAATCTCTTGATGAAAGTCCGGAAGTGGGTTCATCCACAAACAGGATTGCGGGTTCTCTGACAAGCTCTAGAGCAATATTCAGCCTTTTCCTCTGGCCACCACTGATGGTTTTATTAAAAGGACTTCCCACCCGAAGGTTTCTTTTGGAATACAGTCCAAGGCTTTCAAGCGTCTGATCAACTTTTTCTTTTATTTCTTCATCACTCAAATGATTAAAACAAAATTTAGCATTGAAAAAAAGATTTTCGAACACGGTCAGTTCGTCAATTAACAGATCATCCTGTGGAATAAATCCTATGCTTCCGGAAACTTCCTCCCGGTTATAATGAAGATTTTGGCCATTAACCAGAATTTGACCTGAAGTAGGTTTGTCAATTCCGCTGAGTACATTCAAAAGTGTAGTTTTACCCGCACCGCTTGATCCCATAATTCCGATCATATTCCCATGCTGTGCCTGCAGGGAAATATCACTCAGGCCTTTTGTGCCGTTTTTGAAATTAAAGGATATGTTTTCAACCTTAAAATTAATCTGGTTTTCTGTTTCTGATTGAAGGAATTTCGCTGAAATATCGCTATAATACAGGGGTTTGCCCTGGGAAAGTTTCAGGGTGCTTCCTTTGGCCAAAAGATACACCCGGTTTCTATGCAATCCCAGCCCGTTTAAGTATAATTCCCTTTTTCCGGAATAGCGTATAAAATATAAATTTACTTCCTGGATTCTTAATACGACAATATCCTTTTTTGAATCACCATCTTCAACCGGATCATCCTCATCAGATAAATCTCCCCTGCTTGAAAGAAAGATAATAGATGGATCCTTCTCCATGGAATCATCCGTACCCAGAACAAAAGATTCAATGGAGGCATGCCTTTCCTTTGAAATTTTAAAAACCTGGGAAGCGGTTGTGATGATCGCCATTCTTTGGTCGGTAAGCTTTTTATCGGCAGCAGCCAGTTCAAAAAGTCTAACCAATACAACGAATTTCTGACTCGAATTAAGTGTTTTATTAATTTTTTTGCAGATTCCCAGGATCCGGACAGAATCCAGAACGGAAGTGAGCTTCTTATCATCATTTTCTTTTTTCTTATCAAGCTCTGCTACCTGGTGAAATAAATCAAAGTATTCTTCTGTTCCTGTTTCACCTAATTGAGATTTCAGGAAGTTCCATACATATTTAATTTCATTTTCTTCAACACCACCATCCTGTTTCAGGATAATAGCAAAGAGTTGCATAAGGGCTTTTAATATCTCTTCACTCATTTTAAGAGGGCGTTAAAGCAGGTTAACAGAATCTAAGTTCAGGAATCTTTTGGGGAAATTAGCT
>CBDUPM010000092.1:0-8519 GCA_965369105.1 uncultured Bacteroidales bacterium
CTTCGGGGTAGGACTCGGTATAGACATTTACGATTTCGTCGACCTTGGAGTCGAAGATCAGACGCAACAGATACATATAGGGATCGGGGCGCTTCCTGTATATCTGCTGAAGCAGCTCAAGACTATTGGTAATTTCAGCTCTTCCTTCAGCCACCTTTTCATCCATCACATCCAGGCCCAGGCGGTGATATCTGTAATTAAAGGCCCTGACTTGTTCGTAGTCTGTATCTATCATATCTTTTACCAGCCAGTAGCGGTTCTTGTGGGCTATGTTGTCCATGGGCTTCCAGCCCGGCTCAGCGGCATTCTGTGCATTTAAAACGATTCGTTCAGCATTGTTAAAATACGGGGAACCGCCCAGCAGGGAAAAGGTATCGTAATCAATTCCAAGAATGAAATTGGCATAGAAGGCAAGAATGGAAGTAAGGTTGGAAAGATTTGAATTCAGATCAAATTCCAGGGGGGCAAACTCCACATATCTGAAACGGATATCGTTATCCACAAAATTGAGGGTGGTAGTATTATAGTTGGTGTTAAACACGGGCCTCCGTGATTGAATCTGAAGGGTGCCCCGAAATTCATCTGCTGAAAGTTGTTCGGTAATATTAAAATAAAGATTGCATTCAATTCTTTCCTCTATGCCGTATACATTATTGGTCCATATCCTGTTATTCATAAACTCAAAAATGGCATTCTGAAGGGTTTCAAAAACCTGTTTATTGGTTCCCTGAACCTGCTGGGACACGATTTGAACATTGCACTTCAATTCCTGGGAATGGCCTGCAAATCCAATTGAAATGCCTATAATGAATAAAACAATTTTTTTTATCATATTACATAAATCTTAAAACCGCATTGACGATATCCACCGCAACTTCCTCTTTCGATTTTAACTCAAATTTATCAATATTATTGTTCTTATCAATAATGGTGATTTTATTCGTATCGGTTCCAAAACCGGCACCCGGATCTTTAAGTGAATTTAACACTATCATATCCAGATTTTTACGTTTTAATTTTCCGATTGCATTTTCCGTTTCATTTTGTGTCTCGAGAGCAAAGCCAACCGTAAGTTGATTTTCCTTTTTGGATGTACTTAAATGTCGGGCTATATCCATTGTAGGTTTCAGTTCAATTGTGAGACTATCCCCTTTTCTTTTAACCTTTTCTGAAAAAGCCTTGACCGGGGTGAAATCGGCCACAGCAGCAGAAAAAACCGCTATATCAGAATTCCCGAAATATTTCAGGCAGGCATCCAGCATCTCTTCTGCTGAATGAACCGGGATTCGGGAAATATTTTTATGGATTGGATTTAAGGAAACCGGACCGGATATTAGAATTACCATAGCGCCCTGTCCGGCAAATTCCTCCGCAAGGGCATAACCCATTTTTCCGCTGGAGTGATTGCCAATGTATCGGACCGGATCTATAGCTTCCCGGGTAGGGCCAGCTGTAATTAATACCCTTTTATTTTTTAATTTTTTTTTTCACCGAAGAAAGTGTGTACTTCCTTAAGGATTCTTTCAGGCTCCATCATACGGCCTTTTCCGGTTAATCCGCTTGCAAGCTCGCCGGTTTCAGGTTCGATCAGGATATTACCAAAAGATTGAAGTGTTTTAACGTTTGCCTGGGTGGAAGGATGCTTGTACATATCCAGATCCATGGCAGGGCCAAACATAACCGGACATTTTGCAGAAAGATATATGGCCACAAGCAGGTTATCCGCCTGCCCGGTTGCCATCTTTGCCATTGTATTGGCGGTAAGGGGTGAGAGAATAAACAAATCGGCCCAGGAACCCAGATCCACGTGCGAGTTCCATGTCCCATTTTCTGCAAAGAAATCAGAATAAACCGGGTAATTGCTTAAGGTTGCAATGGTGCCTTTTGTTACAAATTTGTTGGCATAAGGCGACATAACCACCCTTACTTCTGCTCCATCTTTTATGAAAAGCCGAAGAAGGTTAACCGCTTTAAAAGCTGCAATACTCCCTGTAATTCCAAGCAGTATCTTCTTTCCTTCCAGTGGTAATGACATTTATTCCTGTATTTCTTCTATCTTCTCTTCTGGTTCTGTAAATTTATAAAACACCTCGTCATCTAAAAATTCCTGCAAGGCAATCAGACCAGGTTTTGGAAGTCTTTCATAGAATTTTGAAATCTCAATCTGTTCCCTGTTTTCAAAAACTTCTTCCAGGTTATCAGTGTAATAAGCAAATTCTTCCAGTTTCCTGTTTAACTCATGTTTCATTTCCACACTGATCTGATTTGCTCTTCTGGCAGCAATCATTACAGATTCATAAATATTACCCGTTCCATTGTCAAGCGTTTGGATATCGTGGGTAATGGTACTCGACGTAGCGGTACTTTTTTTGTAATCAACCATTATTTAATTATTTAATTTCTTGTCCTAAATTTTTCATTGAATTTTCATACATCCGTTTCGCTTCAGCTGAAAATTCACTTTCGTTATACTCCCCAACAAAGGAATAATATTCATCTACCGTTGCCTGAAATCTTTCCTTTTTCTTTGATTCAATACTGTTATCCGCCAAAAGGTAGTTAGATCTCAAAATGAGAAAAAGCAATTGTTCCCTGTATTTTGTATCAGGAAATTCATTCAGACTGTTTGTAAGGGCCACAATGGCTGCCTTATAATTTCCCCTTTCAAAATATAAACGGGCATTAATAAATGATTTTTCAACCAGTTTCTCTCTCATCTCTGCAATTAAACCCATGCAAAGTTCTTTTTTATCAGTCTCCGGGTAATTAATCATATATAGCGTAAAAGCATTTATGGCTTTATAGGTATTCTCCTGGTCAAGACTGGGTCGGGGACTTAATTTGTAAAAGCAATAGGCCCGCAGGTAAACTGCTTCTTCACTAAAATCAGAATTAGGATAGGTACTTGCCATTTCCTGAAAATAATGACTGGCCATTACATAATCTCGTTGGTTATAATAACTCATGGCCCGGTAGAAAGAAAGAGTGTCCGCTTTTACAGTTCCCCGGTATACATTCGAAATCTGTTCAAACAAAGTTGCTGCCCTTACATAATCCTCCTTTTCAAAATACTCAAAAGCCTTGTCGTATTTCAATTGATAATCAGAACTTTTGAGCAATTTTTCATATTCTCCGCAAGAAGATAATATAAGGATAAAAAGTAAACCTGTTCGTACGCTGTTTTTCATCTTCAAAAAATGTTGTGCAAAATTACTATAATCTAAGGAAATAGGAAACTTTTATGGATAATTTTTAAACAAACGTAAAGTGCATAGATTTTATTTCAATATTTGGCAGGTGGATAAAAAAAACTAATTTTGCAGTCAATATTAATCTAATACTAAAATATCGTGGATATATTTGACAAGATTCTGAAGAACAAAGGACCGCTGGGGCAGTATAAAGAGCACGCCCATGGATATTTCACTTTCCCAAAATTAGAAGGTGAACTGGGCCCGAGAATGATGTTCAAGGGTAAAGAGGTTTTAAACTGGAGTTTAAATAACTACATCGGGCTTGGAAATCATCCCGAAGTAAGGAAGGTTGATGCAGATGCAGCAAAGGAATACGGAATGGCTTATCCTATGGGTGCAAGAATGATGACCGGACAAACAAAATTCCATGAAGAACTTGAAGGAAAATTAGCAAAACATGTTGGAAAAGAAGCAGGATACCTGCTGAATTACGGCTACCAGGGAATGGTTTCCATAATTGATTCGCTTGTCGACAGGAAAGATGTGATTGTTTATGATTCTGATTCACATGCTTGTATACTTGATGGTTTAAGACTGCATTTTGGTAAAAGGTATGTTTATCCTCATAATGACATTCAGAACCTGGAAAAAGAGCTGGTAAGAGCTACCAAGCTTTCTGATAAAACCGGTGGAGGAATACTAGTAATCACCGAAGGTGTTTTTGGAATGGTAGGTGACCTGGGTAAGCTTGATGAAATCGTTGCTCTCAAGAAAAAATTCAATTTCCGCTTACTGGTGGATGATGCACACGGCTTTGGGACTATGGGTGCTACAGGTGCCGGAACAGGTGAACATTTTGGTGTTCAGGATGAGATCGATGTATATTTTTCAACTTTTGCGAAATCAATGGCTGGCATCGGTGGATTTGTTGCTGCAAATAAAGATGTTATCGATTTCCTTACATATAACCTGAGATCTCAGATTTTTGCCAAATCTTTGCCAATGCCCATGACAATAGGAGCATTAAAAAGACTTGAAATGCTTCAAACGATGCCTGAATTGAGAGAAAATCTCTGGAAAGTAGTGAATGCACTTCAAACCGGTTTAAAAGAACGCGGTTTCAATATTGGTCCATCCGGATCCCCTGTTACACCCGTTATTCTGGAAGGTGGAGTTGCTGAAGCAACCAATGTGGTTTACGATATGAGAGAAAATTATGGAATTTTCTGCTCAATGGTGGTTTACCCGGTAATTCCAAAGGGAATGATCCTGCTGAGACTGATTCCTACTGCTGATCATACCCTGGAAGATGTAAAATTAACCCTTGATGTATTCACCGAGGTAGCACAGAAATTAAAAGATGGAAAATACAGTAAAGAGAATTTAGCTAAGGTGGAAGTGGAAGATTAAGTGGTGCAATTTCGGAATTTAGTAATATAAAAAAAGGGTTTTCTTAGTATAAAGAAAACCCTTTTTTATTTATAAGATTTTTGATTGTGAAATTAACCTAAAATACCTTCTTCTGAAAGCCATCTTTCCGCATCAATCGCTGCGCGGCAACCCGTTCCTGCTGCAGTTACTGCCTGGCGGTAAACAGAGTCCATCACATCTCCGCAGGCAAATACACCCGGGATATTTGTTTTTGAACTATCAGGCTGTGTATTTATATATCCCACATCATCCCTATCAAGATAATCGGCGAAGACCTCTGAATTAGGTTTATGTCCAATAGCGACGAAAAATCCGGTAACATCCAGTTTCTTTTCTTTACCGTCTTTAGTGCTCTCCAGTATGACACCATCAACTCCCTGTCCTCCCACCACTTCCTTCACAACATGACTCCAAACAATTTCAATGTTTTCCTTTGCCATGGCTCTTTCCTGCATAATCTTGGATCCTCTGAATTCGTCTCTCCGGTGGATCAGGTAAACCTTTTTACATAAACCTGAAAGATACAAGGCTTCTTCCAGAGCTGTATCTCCTCCTCCCACAACGGCAACATCCTGCCCTTTGTAGAAAAAACCGTCACAGGTTGCACATGCGGAAACCCCATGTCCCATGAATTTTTCTTCTGATTCAAGTCCCAGGTATTTAGCTGTTGCACCGGTGGCAATTATAACAGATTCTGCCTCAATGGTAGTTTTCTCATCGATTACCACCTTATAGGGTCGTTTGGAAAAATCAACCGAAGTAGCCATTCCCCATCTGCAGTCTGTACCAAATCTCTCCGCTTGTTTTTTGAAATCCACCATCATTTCCGGTCCGGTAACCCCGTCAGGGTAACCTGGATAGTTTTCCACATCCGTTGTGGTGGTTAACTGACCGCCAACCTGCATACCTTCATACATAACCGGGTTAAGATTTGCTCTTGCTGCATAAATAGCGGCCGTATAACCAGCGGGACCTGAACCCAGTATAAGGCAATTTACTTTTTCCCCGGCTTCTCCCGGAATGTTTGCTTTTTTCTCTTCCGTTTTCGGGGTGTCCATTTTCTTTATAAAGTCCATACTAATGATTTATTGATATATATAAATTGATTTTAATAGATTTTAAACAAATGTTTTCTCCAGATGTTTTAAACAGGTTAAAGATTGGTCAAAAGGCATACCAAAGATAATATTATTTAAGCTTTTCAGATTAATAAGACCTTTTTACTGAATAAATAAATTTTTTCAACAGGAATATGACAATAAGTCATATTTAGATATGTGAATATATGAAATTAAGACTGGTAAAAAATGGGATTTTCCCGATATTAAATGATGGCCCTTTAAAGGGAAAGTCGGCTTTGAAAACAGGATTTCAAATTCCCGGAACACTCCAGGGTGAAGGGAAACTTGCCGGAATTCCTTCCCTTTTTATCCGTACAACCGGATGTAATTTGCGTTGCAGCTGGAAAACAGATGACGGAACCATAGATATTTGTGATACCCCATATTCAAGTCATAATGTTACCGAATATGAAGAATGGGAAGCAGATGAAATTGTAAATACACTTGAAAAAAACCTGGGAAATATTAAGCATATTATCATTTCTGGTGGAGAGCCCTGTTTACAGCCCCTGGCATTGACAAAAGTTGTAAATCAAATCCGAAAAAAACTGGATGTTCACATAAGTATGGAAACGAATGGCACCCTTTACATTCCGGAACTAAGCTGGCATATCGATTTCTTTTCGATTTCTCCTAAATTAAAATCATCACAACCTGACCAATTCAAAAATAAATCAATTGCACACCCGGTACCAAAAGAATGGATAAATAATCATAAAACATCCAGGGTAAATATTGATGCCATTCAGAAATATATTAATGCCTGTATGCATCTTGAATCCTATTATGGTGATATACCCACAGAACCGGTTAAAAGAGTAAAAAAAGATTTTCAGCTAAAGTTTGTAATTGCATCTAAACAGGATGAGGAAGAAATAAAAAACGAATTTCTTTCGAAACTTGGATTTGTCAATCCCGAAGATGTTTTGGTAATGCCCCTGGGAAGCACACCCGAGCTGAGTCATAAAAATTCACTTTTTGCCGCTGAAATGGCTATTCGAAATGGCTGGAGATTTGCTCCCCGCATTCACCTGGATTTATTCGGGGATAAAGAAGGCGTATAAGATCGTTTCTTATATTTTTTCCCATTTTTTAAATTCCGGATTTTTAGAAGGGCTCCGGTTTCAATCCCTTGACGGAGCTTTATATTCCGGAAAAAAGATTTCCATATTTCATTATTAACACATAATTAACAGAAAATCAATTAACTGAACGTCAAATTTGAAGTTTATGTTTTATACGATTGTAATAATCAGACACTTTCTATGCTGCGTTAAAAAGTCATTAGATAACAATTAATAAACTAAATTCTTTCATCAATAAACCTTCATTATGAGAAAAAAATCTACCTCAAAAAATCAATCGCTAATTGTACAATGGGCGGGTGTATTCATATTCTCGCTGATTATCTCACCCCTATTCTCTCAAACCAGTCATCATGTTGAAGTAAAAAGTAATGTTTTCGTTCCGGCGGATATTACTATCAATACAGGAGACACTATCATCTGGACCAACACAGGAGGTTTTCACAATGTAAACGGGACGTTTGCCTCCTACCCTGACAATCCGGATCATTTCGGAAATGAAACCGGAGCAGCAGGCTGGACATATCAGTATGTCTTTTTGTTTGAAGGAGAATATCAATACCATTGTGATCCTCATTTAAATTTCGGAATGACCGGAACCATTACTGTAAATGGTCCGACATCTTCTGTTTTTGAAAATGCTGAACAAATTAGCTTATACCCCAATCCGGCAGGTAATGTATTGAGAATTACTAATCCCGGCGCTGATTTCAGCCTGTTATCTATAAAAATCTATAGTGTTACAGGAGCACTGAAATACAGTGAAGGCTTTACGGGGCAAAAATCTGCTGAAATAAACTTGGAAAAATTCGACCCGGGAATTTACATGATTAAAATTGAATCTGAATCAGGACTTATAAATCGAAGATTTATAAAAGAATAAAGGCTTAACCGAAAGTTTCATATTCAGTATTTTAAGCAAAGGGTGGAAAGTTTAATTTTAGATAAGTTAAGCTTTCCACCTTATTTCTGCATTGCATTATTAAAATAATTTCTTTTTCAGCTTATTTTTTATTTTCCTTATTCATTTTAAGGTAATCCAGCATGAGATAAATATCAAATTCAGGGATCTTATAGCTTTTCAGATATTCCGAATCTTCCATCATTATGGAATCAAACCAGTCAAATTCATTTCCTGATTTATTCAGACTCAATTGATAATTTTCAATTGCCCGGGATTTTTCATTCAAAACCCAGAATACATGACCCAGGTTCATATAATCATATTGATTACCTTCCTTACTTATTACCTTTTCAAAATATTTTTTGGCTTTTTCCGGTTTACCCAGCACAAAAGAGCACCAGCCAATGGGACGGTGAACTTTGGTATTATCCGGAGCCAGGTATTCAACCTTATAAAAATATTTCAGAGCCGTTTCAAAATCATCCATATCCATAAAAACCTGTCCAAGAGAAGTCTGAATAAAGAGATTTTCCGGTTCCAGTTTTTCAGATTGCCTGTAGTACTCAACTGCAGATTTTAAATCTCCCAATTTCCTGTAACAATAAGCAATTTTATTCTGCAGCCATGATCTGGGTTTGGAGGAAAGTTCTGCTTTCTTATAATATTCCAGGGCTTCCTTATAATTTCCAAGGCGCTGATGGCAATAAGCAGCTTTTTCAGCCAGTTCATTTTCAAAGCCTTTCATATCAAGGCCGGTAAATACGTCGAGAGCTTCCTGTAAATG
>CBDUPM010000093.1:0-8468 GCA_965369105.1 uncultured Bacteroidales bacterium
CTGGGATTAATAGATTATAATGAAGCCTGGCAGAAACAACAGGAATATCATAAATATTCTATGGGGGAAAAGTTGTCCGGTACCGCAGACCGCGAACAATACCTGCTGTTTTGCGAACATCCGCATGTATATACCCTGGGAAAGAGCGGAGCTTTTGCAAACCTTTTAATTCCGGATGAATTTTTGAAGAAAATAAATGCCAGCTTTTATAAGATCGACAGGGGAGGAGATATTACCTATCATGGGCCCGGACAAATTGTGGGCTACCCGATATTTGACCTTGAGGAACTGGGACTGGGAATCCGGTCATATATCGAAAAAATGGAAAATGCAATCATTGGGCTGTTAAAAAGATATGGCATAGAGGCCGACCGCTTAGAGGGTGCGACGGGAGTGTGGTTAAAGCAGGAAGGAAATCCTGTTTCAGAAAAAATATGTGCAATTGGCGTGAAAGTCAGTAGAATGATCAGTATGCATGGATTCGCATTGAATGTGAATACGGATCTTAATTATTTTAGTTATATTAATCCATGTGGGTTTGCAGATAAGGGGGTTACCTCTATGAGCAAAATCCTAAACCAGAAAATTGATATTGAAGAAGTTAAAAAGGCATTAAAAACGGAAATTGAAAAAGAGTTTCAAATAGAATTGGGATAATTATTGTCAATATCTTAAATTTGGATTAGATATTTTTTTTATTATTTTTAAATAACCGTATTTAGAGAAGTTTCGAAGTTTTTTTGCCTATTCATTAAATCCTACAAGCGTGGAAAATATAATTCATGAGGGAAGTCCCAAGACACCTGTAATTAAAGTTGACAATTCCAAAGGAATTATCAGCGTTAAAGGCAGGTCAAATCCTGAAAATTCAAGTGATTTTTACCGACCCTTAATCAGCTGGCTGGATGAGTATATTTTGAAACCTGCCAATACCACCACCGTTGAATTAAACCTGGAACATTTCAATACCAGTTCGTCGAAATGCATACTGGATGTATTAAAAAGGATTAAGAGATTAAAAGATACCGGAAAAGAATGCAAAATTAACTGGTATTATGAAGATGATGATGAGGAGATGCTGGAAACAGCGGAGATTTATGAGCATATGACAGGCTTGCGTTTTGTTAAAATCGGAATCCCTGAAGCCTAAATTGCACCACTGACTTATATGTTCCTAATTCCGGGAAAAAGAAGGAACTTATTTTTTAGAGGAAAAAAGAAAAATGAATAGAATATTTTTTAGGAATATTCGTTCAGAAAAATGAATGAATTTTATAAACGTAGATTGATGGATTATGAGAATGATTAAAAACTTTCGAAAAATACTTTTACCTGTTCTGTTCTTTCTTCCTTTTATGGCAGTGTCCGGACAAACTATGCCTGCAATAATGGATACTGGCAGCATTGTGGAACAAAAGGCCTACCTTGAAGAAAGGATGAATATTTACAATGGCTACCGGGCAGTGAGGGATGATATCTTCCTAAGAATGTTAAAAAATAACCTGGACAGCCTTAACCAGGCTAAACAAAACATCGAAAATCAAAACCAGGAACTGTTAGCGGGACAAACAGAAATAAGTATTTTAAAAACGGAATTAGGAAATACTCAGTCAGAGCTTGAAGAGGCAATAAAAAACCGGGACAGCCTGGCATTTTTTGGAGTCCCGATGTCTAAAACCCTTTATAATATGATCGTCTGGGGTATAATTTTGGGATTGATTGCCATCCTGATCCTTGGAAGCATTATTTTTAAAAGGAACAGGAATAAAACCCAGGAAATGAAAAGGGACCTTGAGCAAACCATGGCTGATTATGAAAATTTCCGGAAAACGTCCAGGGAGAAAAGCGAACAAATGGTGATCAACCATTTTAACGAAATAAAAAAGCTGAAGGAAGGAAGAATCTGATTTTTCATCGGGTTCTGCCGCTTAAAAATTTTTCCCAAAAGACAGACTCAAATTTCTGTGAGGCCTGATATCACCCGGACGGCCCATATATTCCACATTTGCAATATTCTTAACCAGAAAGGATAAGGAATAACGGGGAAGAAAATGATATATAATCAGCCTGGCATCATTATTTTCTATCCAGTAATTATAAAAACCCGGTAAAATAGTTTCCCTGGATAATTCATTGGTAAAGACATTATCGATCTCAAGGATTTTCGACTTAAAATATAAATAGAGATTGGCCTCAAATTTTTGAAACCCCAGATTGTAATTTAGCTGGGCAGAATGTTTTCTTCTGTACTTGAGATAGATATCTGTGTTTTTTCCACTGGAATGATTAAATTCAATAGGATACATAAAGGTATAGCCCCATCTGATTCTATGGTTTAACTGCCCCGAAGAAATTTGTAACAATAATTCTGTTTCATATCCATATACCCGCGAATTCTCAATATTACTTGCCATAAATCCCAATTCAGGAACCCCTGAGCCTTCCTCAGAAAACAAGCCAAAAATATATTCGATCATGTCCTTATTCTGCGAATAGAAAAATGAAAGATCAAACATACCGGTCAGAATTCCATAATTGAGTCCCTGTTTAATCCCGAGTTCAGTATTCCATCCATATTCAGGTTTGATATCATGATTGGGAAATATTTTAATCGATCCAAGAGTGGTTGAGGCAAATTTTTCAGCTATGGAGGGATAGCGATAGCCCTGTCCGAAAGAAGCTCTTAAAAAACTGGCCTTCCCCAAACGGTAATTTGCCCCGGTTCTGAATACCGGTACCATTTCATCGGATTCTCCATCCAGGAAATTCTGTTCTATCCTCAGGCCTCCTGAAAGTTTCAGTTTTTCAAACAAGGTGGTTCCCATCTGGAAAAATGCCGCGATATTTAAACCGGTATGATTATCATAAAACGGGGATTCTATTTTGCTAAAGTTTTCACTTAGCCCCAAATTAAGTTTATAAATTTCTTTAATGGACTTTTGAATTTGATATTCGGTATAAAATGAATTTGCATCACTGTTATTTTGTTTTGCTTCTTCAAAGAAGTTGGAAGTATATTGAAACCTGCTTTTTAAGCTGTGATGCGTGTTTCTCCCGGAAGTATAGTTAATAAAGGGATCCAGTGTAAAGAAACTACCCCTGAGCTCATTTGCCACTGTTTCACTTTGAATCAGCCCACCGGTTTCAGCATTTTCCCAGAGAACAAAATCTGTTTTTTGAGTATATCCGGCATTTAGGTTTGCACCGTATTGTAAATCTTTCAGCTTTTCACTGTAGCGTTTGTACTTTAAATTTATTCTTCCAAGTTTTTCATTATTGTTTTTTCTGTAGCCATTATCATATACCAGGGCAGATCCCAACCCAAAATCATTTTTGCCTTTTTTCACCGAATGAGAAAAGCTAAGGGAATTTTGCATTCTTGGAGTATTCCACCATTTCCATTTTGAATTGGAGGGTGAATCATAAATTCCTGAAGTAAAACGGAATTTTGATCTGGGGATTTCGGTGGGATTTGTGGACCTGAAATTTATTACCCCGTTTAATGCAGATGATCCGTACATTACAGAAGAAGCCCCTTTTATTACCTCAATTTGCGATAAATTATCTAAAGGAAGAAATTGCCATTTGATATTTCCGGCATCGGCCGATAAGACCGGGAGTCCATCAATCAGGGCTAAAACCCTTGATCCGGCGCCATAACTGAAACCACTTCCACCCCTGATAGACGCCTGCCCGTCTAAAACCTCCACTCCCGGGACCTTATTTATCAGTTCCTGGGGATTTGAAATATGCTGTTTATTTATTTCATAGGGTTTTATTAAGCTGATGGAAAGGTTTATGTCAGATAGCTTCTCTTCAAATTTAGATGCGCTGATCACAATCTGTTCAATTTCATTGATTTTCTTTTTCAAGCTGAATTCAAAAACAGGCATTTGACCCGGACTTACAACAATGGAATTTACCTGGGTTTCATATCCTACATATTGAATACTGATGTTTTGCTTTCCGGGGTTTAATTTTAACTCAAAAAACCCACGGGAATCACTGATGGTTCCTGCTTTCCCACAAAAGATGCCTGCACCTTCCAGTCTTTGACCGGAATCAAAATCGACAATTCTGCCCCTGATGGTAATAAGGCTGTCATTGGCTGATGCCGGTATGTAAATCAAAAGAAATAAGAAAAACAAAAACCATTTCATTATTTTGGTAAAAATGTCATTCTGATATTAGTAGGGTTTTCCGGATCACTAAAATTGGGAAATGCCGTAGTGATTTTTAAAGAAGAATTTGTAAGCTCTTCAATATCTGTGGTTAAATTTGGAATCGGGAGTGAATCAGAAGAAATAACAATTCTGGTTTCCTGGAATGCGAAATACCACTCACCTTCATACTGACCAAACACTCCTGTACCGTCTTTATTGAAGATAGCCTCTCCATTGAATTTTTCCAGCATTTGTCCAGGACCCCCGGCTTCTTCCCCATTGGCCAGTAATGAGTCGGATTGCCAGATATGGTTAGTCAGGTTGATAAAATTCGGAGAATTAGGGTCATTTTTTTTACAGGCAAAAAGCCCGGCTATCAATAAGATTGAAAATACTAAAACGGACTTTCTCATAAAATTCAATTTAAAGGATTCATCATTTTTTATACCGCTTAAAGATATAGCATTTTTTTTATTCCTATTATTTTGAGGGAAAGTGAATTAGGATTTCAATTATTTTTAGAATTATTTTTGTTTTTTCTTTGAATAGGCATGATTTTTGAAATGTTTATAGCATCAAGTCCTGAACAAACCACTGCATCTAAATTATTAAAATTGAAGATTTTTACTGGTCAGATAAATTTTTGACCGGATGAATAAACAGATTAATTAAATGATAAAAATGAAAAAGCTTTTTGTATTAAAAAACAAACCTGGAAAAACCTATTTCTTTTCCTTTTTACTGACAATTTTTGCATTATTGATAACATGGTCGACTGTTTCCATAATTGTGAAAATTGACTCAAAGAAAGATGCTATCCAGCAAAATTTACAATTGGATAAATAAAAATCCAGGGAAATAATGATATTTCTGAATACCATCCCCCGGGTTTATAATGAGCTCTGAAACTTAAATTGAAAGAGGAAAAAAAATATTTTTTCAATTACTCGTTTCCCTATCTCCCTTCTTTTCTTTCTATAGCATTGATAAACAGCCTATTGTTTCAGGTTATTCCTGATATTTTCTCCTCATATATTTTTTTTTGAAAAAAAGATTAAATCAGTTCCGGATTTTCGGAACAAATTTCTTTTTGTCACGTAAGTAATCTATAATTATGTTAACCGGCCTGAATAAGGTCTTATAACTGTAGTGGAGCTAAACAGGGAATAATTGAAAAACAAATATTGATTATCAGCGACAAAATTCAAAATACGGAGATGCAGGGCAGCGTTGCAACTGAGACGAATCAAAAGAAAGGAAAAATTTTGTATGTGGACGATTCAGATATGAATCTCACCCTTTTCCAGGCTTCTTTTGAGAAGGATTTTGAAATTCTTCTGGCTGAATCAGGACCTGAGGGACTTGAAATAATGCGGAACAATGAAATTGCCGTTATTATTTCTGATCAGCGTATGCCCGGAATGTCGGGAACAGAGTTATTAGAAATCGTTGCAAAGGAATTTCCCGATACGGTTCGTTTTATCCTCACAGCCTTTACAGATTATGATACCGTTGTGGAATCTGTGAACCGCGGACAAATTTATGGTTTCTTCAATAAACCCTTTGATGCTGACAATGTCAGACAATCGGTTAGAAAAGCCCTGGAACTTTATGAATTAAGATCTGAGAAAAGCAATTTCATTAAGCAACTGGAGAAAGCCAACCAGGAGTTAATGGGTATGGATAAAGCAAGAACCCGGTTTTTAAATTCTATTACAACTGAAATCAGGTCTCCCCTGCAAAAAATAATGAGCGCTCTGCATATGCTGAAGAACAAAGCAGATTCAAAAGATCTGTCGGAGCTGATCAGTTTTCTGGATAATTCTGTTTCTAAGCTGGACAGTTTTACCAAATCCACCAATCAGTTAGTAGAGCTAAGATCAAGGGAATCCGGAATCAATGCGAAGAAAATTTCCCTACAGGAATTAATAGAGATCTCCATCATAGAGAAAAAAGAATTATTTACCCAGGCAGGAATTAAGGTAAGCATGGGGGAAGGGTCCCAGGCTACGGAAATTATGGCCGAAGAAGGGTTGATCCTTAGTGCGATTGCTATCATAATAAGCAGTTTGTGTGAGTTCATGCAGGGAAATGGTGAACTGAAAATCACTTCCTCAGAAAATGAAGAAAATATCCTGCTGCACTATGAATTTAAAGGAACTTTTTCGGTTTCTGATTACCAGTCATGGGTAGAAGTATTTAATAACAGGGAATCAGATCATTTTGAGTCAAATATTGAACAAATTCTTATTATTGAGATATTGGAAGCTCACAAAGGGCAGGTAAATTTTAAGGAAACTGAAAACCATTCAATTATGGCCAGCCTGGAATTTCCAAAAAAGTTTTAAATTATAATCTCCAATAGTCTGCCGGTATGACTGAATCGATGCTCCATGGTTTAATGAGATTGTTTGCAATACTGGCCAGTATTCAAAAGGAGGAGTCTGAAGAATTATCCGGAAATTTTGTAGAATCATTTCTGAAAATGCAATTTGGACAAAGTCTGGTGGATAAATCTCTCCTTATCTTCAATGATTATCTCACTGAACTTAGTAAACAAACCGTTCGCTCCAAGGAAAAAAGAATTTCCGTCTTATCCGTTAAAATATTAACCATATGTGATCAGATTAATCATGAGATGCATGTCAGAAATAAGTATTTTATTCTGATCACCCTGATTCAGTTTTCAAAATACTTTGACGACAATTCCCTGGCTGATGATGGATTCAAACATACCATTACGGATGCAGTTAAGACCATTTCTGAAGGTTTACTTATTGATAACAAGGATTTTGAAAATTGCCTGGCTTTTATAACCGATAAATTTTACCGGGTCCCAAACCGGGCATACTTATTAGTAGCCAGTAGTGAAGAATCCATCTCATTTACGAATATTAATCATCTCTACAGGAAGAATCTGAATGGAAATATTTACATTCTCCATGTCAGGCAGGGAGGTTTGTACATCTTTTATTATACAGGTGAAAACCAATTAAGCCTGGGCGGGAATCAAATTTACTCCAACCACATCTATATTTTTCCCAAAGGTTCTTCTTTGAAATCGGAAGGAATTGAACCGATTTATTACAGCGATGTGGTGAGTGCCTTGCTAAAAAGAAATGCGGAGCAGGAAATTATCCTGGAAGCTAAAGAGATTGCCCACTTTTTCCCAAATTCTGATATTGGTATCCATCCACTGAGTTTTTCTCTGAATTCCTGCATGTTAATGGGAATTATGGGAGGTAGCGGAACGGGGAAGTCTACGCTTCTGAAATTGCTTACCGGCGGACTACCCTTGCACCAGGGAGACATATTAATTAATGGAATATCCTATACAGAAAATAAGGAATCATTAAGAAGTATGATTGGCTATATCCCTCAGGATGATTTGTTAATTGAAGAATTGAGCGTATTTGAAAACCTTTTCTACAGTGCAAAATTAAGCCTGGGAAACCTGTCAGATAAGGAAATCCGAAATGCCACTCTCCGAACGCTTAATACGCTGGACCTCCTCTACATTCGCGATTTAAAAGTAGGTTCAGCCCTTAATAAATTTATCAGTGGTGGACAAAGAAAAAGATTAAATATCGCCCTTGAGCTTATACGGGAACCCTTTATATTATATGCCGATGAACCAACCTCAGGTCTATCATCAACAGATTCTGAAAAGGTTATTCAACTTCTCAAAGAACAGGCATTAAATGGTAAAATTGTTATAATCAATATTCATCAACCTTCTTCTGAATTATATAAAATGCTGGATGCTGTTTTAATACTGGATAAGGGAGGTTATCCGGTTTATAACGGGAATCCGATGGAAGCTTTTTCCTATCTGAAAAATGCCGTATTAAGAATAGATGCTTCTGAAATTGAATGCAGCCTTTGCGGAAATGTTCAGACAGATGAACTCTTGCAGGTCATAGAATCAAACCAGGTGGATCAATTTGGTGAATATATCAATGAGAGGGTCATAACTCCTGAACACTGGTATTCATTATTCAGAGAGAAATTCCTGAAACCAGAAGATGATAAGCTTGAATATCCTGAATCAAAGAAACCCAAAAACCGGCCTCCTTCTTCTTTTAAGCAATTTAAAATTTACAGCATAAGGAATTTTCTTAGCAAAATTGCAGACCGGCAGTATTTGTTTTTTGCTGCTTTAATTTCCTCGTTACTGGCTTTAATTCTCGGGTTTTTCACAAAATATGTTCACGGTAGTTCAGATAATCCGAAAGAATATATTTTTAGTTTGAATGAAAATTTGCCCGCATATATATTTATGGCTGTAATTGTGGCCTTATTTAT
>CBDUPM010000094.1:0-8456 GCA_965369105.1 uncultured Bacteroidales bacterium
GAATCGGTTGATACCAAAGGAGACCTGTGTAAGGTTAAAATTAAAACCGCCAAGGGAATTGAAGAAACAGAAGTTGAGATTGTTTTATCAGCAGTGGGTGTGGCTCCGAATATTGAAAATATTGGCCTTGAAGAATTAAAAATTGAGATGGAAAACGGTAAAATCAAGGTGGATGAATATTATCACACCAATGTGAAGGGGGTTTATGCCATAGGCGATATCGTTGGAGGTCCTGCATTGGCTCATGCGGCATCAGCAGAAGGAATTACCTGTGTTGAAAAGATAGCAGGTTTGAATCCTGAACCAGTGGATTATAATAATATTCCGGGTTGTACTTATACCAATCCTGAAGTTGCATCAGTGGGAATGACAGAAAAGGCAGCCAAGGAAGCAGGTTATGATATTAAAGTTGGGAAATTCCCTTATTCTGCATCCGGAAAAGCATCAGCCGCCGGTCAAAAAGATGGTTTTGTAAAATTGATTTTTGATGCCAAATACGGCGAGTTGTTAGGAGCCCATATGATTGGTGCCAATGTAACCGAGATGATTGCGGAAATGGTCGTATCCCGTAAACTGGAAACTACAGGACACGAATTAATCAAATCCATCCATCCTCATCCAACCATGTCAGAGGCGATCATGGAAGCCGCAGCTGCAGCCTATGGTGAAGTGATCCATTTGTAATAAGATTGATTGTCCACAGACCACGTTGAACCTTGGTCTGTGGACCTTTGACCCTTAGCCCGGATTTCCAACCTTTCCCATAAAGACTATGGCTCCGCTGGTCTTTTCTTTTATTACATAAACAAAAGGCTTATCTACCACAAATTCTGTTCCGGGTCCTGCAGATGTTTCTCTTATTTCAACTACGGTGACAGCCGCTGCTTCTGTTCCTTTTTCATTTACATCAATAAAGGTCTTATGAATTACCCTTGAGATAAATAAATCTCTTGATTCCCTGACCATCAGGGAAAAATCAGCCCCTCCCCCAAAAGCTACTCCTAATCCCATATTTATAAGGGGTTCATTCAAAAGGGTTTTAAATTCATACTTAAACTTTGGAATATGAATGTTAAGATTAGTCTTTGACATTGCATTCATCCAGGAATTCCAGTTTTCAACACTGAACTGATCCAGGATATCCTCCACCGAATTTTCTTCTCCCGGAAGCATTATAAGCATTGAATATTTTTCATTCCCATAGGGTAACTCAAGAAGGCTGAAATTCTCCTTATATAAAACATTCAAACCTGCTTCAAGTCTCATGCCTTCGACAGATTTAGTAGTCCCATCCTCCAGCTTAAAAGAAATGGGCCGGTTATCTTCTTTGTCAAATTCATAAGTCCATGATCCATAAAAATACAATGCGTTGATCAGGTACATGACTACATCCGGGGGAACCTGGTCGAGCACCTCTTTTACTTTCCCATGTGTTTTGTCTTCGCACCATGCATTTATGATATCCCTGGTGGCTCCATCTCCAAAATCAAGCGAATTTATTTCAGCATCGTAGTAATACCGGTTTGTATCGGCAAACTCCTGCTGCAGGGTAAAAAAATGGTTCACCCAAATGGAATTTGCAATCTCGAAGGTGATCTTTGGGTCAATCTTTAACAATAGCTCAATCAGGGAACCATGAATTCTGTTTATTTCACTCCTGCTCAGCCCGTTAAGCCTCAAGGTTTCTTCAAAGGCGATTTTGGTATCCATATCAGATCCGTTATAGGTCATACCCAGTGCAATGGCCACACTCAGAGGCGAGATCATATAGTTTTCATCCTCAGCAAGCATATGAACTTCCTTGAAGAGATCCAATGCAAAAGCATTATCCGAAGAAATCAGCTGAGAGGCCTTTTTATCATTCTGAAAATCTATTTCAGGTATATAAGGGTCAGGCTCCGTAGAACAAGATGCCAAAAGGATTACCAGGCTGAAAAAATAAATCAGGTTTTTCATTTTGTAAATTTATATTTAAAACTAAGCTTTTCTATTGAGCACAAAAAATAGATGAGAAAGATTTTCAAAGGGTTGCGTGCAGAATTTTTTTCTTGTAAACGCAACCATATGCCTTCATGTTGCATCATTTAAACGGATCAAATCAGGATTATTATCCAGGGTATTTGTCCAGCCTACAGAAGAACATTAAATTTAAGGAAAAATTAAAAAGGCAATTTGGCGGACATACCTGACAAAATATTAGAAGGATGCATAAAAGGGGATGGCCCAAGCCAGGAAGAACTGTACCGGCTGGTTGCCCCTAAAATGTATGGTGTTTGTCTTCAATACGCAGGAAATGAGGATGATGCCAAGGATATAATGCAGGATGGATTTATAAAGGTCTTTAAAAAAATTGAACAGTATTCAGGAAAAGGCTCTCTGGAAGGTTGGATTCGAAGGGTCATTGTAAATACGGCTCTTGAAAAGTTAAGATCCAGGGTTAACCTTCACAGTCTGGATGAAAATATAGGAACCGAAAATGAAATAACAGATTATGGAGTGCTTGAATCGATGTCGGCAGAAGAAATAACAAAATTAATAAACAAGCTATCTCCGAAATACAAAATTGTTTTTAACCTATATGCACTTGAAGGTTACAGTCATAAAGAGATTGGCGAAAAGCTTGGAATTTCAGAGGGTACTTCCAAATCCAATCTTTCAAGAGCCAGGGCGATTTTACAGAAGCAGCTGGCGGAGATATTTGAAAAAGATAAGAAGAATTGAGGATGAAGGATAAAAAAAATATAGATAAAATCATTGCCGGAAAGGCCAGGAGTTTCGAACAGGCTCCACCCCCGGAAATATGGGAAAACATCCACGCTCAGATTCAACCCGGAAGGAAAAAACTAATACCTTTATTCTGGAGATATGCTGCCGGTATTGCTATATTAATGGCAGTGGGAACAAGCATATATCTTGGGTTTAGAAACAGTTCTGAGTTTATTCATCAAAATTTAAACTCCGAAAACACTGAAAATCTAAACAAAACAAATGAGTCCGGCACCATAATCAGCACCCCATCGGAACTTCAATTAAAAAAGGAAATAAAAAATCAGGACCTGCCTGTTTCTGAAACTAAGCCAACAAACCCTGATCAGAAAAAAGAAAACTTCATAAGCCCGGTTGAAGAGAACCGGGCTCCGATTGCCGTGATTGCGGAAGAATCCGGGCATATAACACCTGGCAAGGAAGACGAAAACAGAACCGGGGGAAACCTCAATTCCATCTTTACCAATTTTCGAAATCCACTGCAAAAACAACCCGGGTCTGCTAAAAGAGATGAAATCAGAAAGCAGGATTTTAGCAGGGAGTACAGCTGGGATGATTTATTAGCTGAAGAGGTATTTACAGAGGAAAGAAAAAGAGAATTAAGTTTATCAGCTATGATGAGTCCGATCTACTCCTATCGTGATATTACCGAGTCGTCCTATAATCAGTATTTTAATGAGAATGAATCCGGCAGATTAAGTTACTCCGGCGGACTGGAGGTTGGTTTCCGGGCCAGCGACCGGTTGAGTATTCATACCGGGCTGGTTTATTCTAAAATGGGATATTCCATTGACGGAGTCAGTCATATCGGAAGTCGTGCAAATGTGGACTGGCTTTCCACAAAATCAGCCTTGCCACGGCAGGGTAAAGACTTATTGGTATCTAATTCCATAGGTTCCATTGCAGGAGAGGTGGATTATTCCAATCAAAGTTCATTTGAAGCTAAAACTAACGCTGCATCCAATGATGAATCAAGCATGGAATTTCTGAACGACGGGGCACTGAATAGCAGTGCGCCACTTAGTGAGGGAAATCTGAGTCTTGACCAGTTTTTACATTTTATGGAGGTGCCCTTCAATCTCAGGTATACCCTTATTGACCGGGGCATTGATTTAAAACTTATTGGTGGAATCAGCACCAACTTCCTGGTAGGAAACCAGGTAAATATCAGCCAGGGTAGCAGCACCGAATACCTGGGCAAAACCAATGATATTAAAAGTGTGAATTATTCCGGAAATATTGGGTTTGGAATCGACTATAATTTCAGGGAGAATATACTCTTTATCATGGAACCTCAATTTAAATATTATCTGAATTCAATTAATAAGAGCTTTTTAATTGGCAATCGGCCATATTCACTGGGTTTCTACACAGGTGTGAGATATATCTTTAATTAATTACTCTCCAAAAAATCTTATAGCTTTACTTTAATTTCAGGGTATAGGTTTAAACTTTTTGTCATATAATTTCGTTAATTTTGTAGTTTTCTGTTTTGAAGGTGGAAAATTGAAAAATAGTCTGTGAATGAACTAATAAACAAGAGTGTGAGATGAGAAGAAAAAAACCAAGCCTTATTTTTATTATCCTGATAATCCTTTCAGGATCCTTTCTGGGATACAAATTGGTGCAATCAAATGAAAAGAATGAAGATATACCAGACGATCCAAGAGATAAGTATGCTATTTTCCCGGTAAAATTACCTACAGATCTTGAGTTTGCCGGTGAGAAAGTTCCGGTAGATCAATTAGATGTAATCGAAGCCCTCGACAGGGAAATACTGGTTAATACCTACTGGCAATCCCAGACCTTATTATTTATCAAAAGAGCAAACCGGTATTTTCCGGTAATTGAAGAAATTCTTCAAAAACATAATATTCCGGATGACTTTAAATATCTGGCTATTGCTGAAAGCGGTCTGATGAATGTTGTATCACCTGCAAATGCTGTTGGATACTGGCAAATACTAAAAGGCACAGGACAGGAATATGGTCTTGAAATCAACAAAGAAATTGATGAAAGATATAATCTTGAAAAATCGACAGAAGCCGCCTGTAAGTATCTTCAGACATCTTATGATAAATACCAGAGCTGGACAATGGCAGCAGCATCCTATAATGCCGGCCGCCGGGGTGTGGACCGCCAGATAAGCAAACAGGATGAAAAAGATTATTTTGACCTTTTGTTTTCAGAAGAAACTGCCAGGTATCTGTACCGTATTCTTGCCTATAAAATGATACTTTCGAATCCTTCGGAATATGGCTTTTACTTAGCGGAAGGTGATCTTTATCCGCCTATTCCTTATTTTGAAGTGACCATTGACGGGCCTGTTTCCAGTTTTGCTGAATTTGCTAAAAAGTATCATATAACTTATAAAACTCTTAAGCAGTTGAATCCATGGCTCAGGGATAATCAGTTGGACAATCCGTCCAATAAGAGTTACTTTGTTAAGATTCCCCGAAAAGGATTTTTTGATCCTACAAGGGTTGATTTAATGCCGGAGGTTCAAAATTGAAACAAAAGAATAATCATGGCATCGACCGGCGGGAAAAAGAGATCACTGTCCTGGGTGCAAGGGTCCATAACCTTAAAAACATAGATGTAAGCATCCCCCGGAATAACCTGACTGTTATAACCGGATTAAGTGGAAGCGGAAAATCCTCACTTGCCTTTGATACCATTTATGCGGAAGGTCAGAGGCGATATATTGAAACCATGTCGGCCTATGCAAGACAGTTCCTGGGTACCATGGAAAGGCCTGATGTAGACAAAATTACAGGTTTAAGCCCGGTAATTTCAATTGAACAGAAAACCACCAATAAAAATCCCAGGTCTACTGTTGGCACTATTACTGAAGTTTATGATTTTCTGAGACTTTTATTTGCCCGGGCCTCGGAGGCCTATTCATATGTTTCAGGTGAAAAAATGGTCAGGTACACCGATGATCAGATCATCAGATTAATCCTGGAAAAATTTAAGGGAGAGAAAATTTACCTGCTTGCCCCGGTAGTAGCAGGGAGAAAAGGACATTATAAAGAGTTATTTGAAACTATCCTGAGGAAAGGATTTCTTTCAGCCCGTATTAATGGAGAAATCACCGAATTAAGACCCGGGATGCGGCTGGACCGTTATAAAACCCACAACATTGAAATCCTGATTGATAAACTTGTGGTTGAAGAAAAGAATGTCAGTAACTTAAAAAAATCATTGCAAACAGCCATGAATCATGGAAAAGGGATTATCATGGTAATGCAAAAGGATAGCAAAGAACCCAGGTATTACAGCCGCCTATTAATGTGTCCGACTTCCGGCATTTCTTACAACGAGCCGGCTCCGCACAGTTTTTCCTTTAACTCGCCGGCAGGTGCCTGTCCAAAATGCAACGGACTGGGTACCATCAATGAAATAGACATCAAAAAAATTATTCCCAACCCTTCCCTCAGTATTAAAAAAGGGGCAATCAAATCCCTCGGTACATACAGGAATACCTTAATATTCTGGCAATTACAATCTCTGACCGAGAAATACGGATATAATCTTGACACTCCGGTAAAAGATTTCTCCGAGGAAGCCCTGAACAAAATTCTATATGGAAGTGAAGAGCCTTTAAAACTTTCCAATACACCCCTGGGCAATTCATCAAATTACCTCCTGAGTTTTGATGGAATTGTTTCGTTCATTCAGAATCAGAATGGGGATTCAAGATCGATGTCAGATCATAAATGGGCAAACCAGTTTGTGAAAAAAGTGGTTTGTGAAGATTGCAAGGGGGCACGCTTAAAAAAAGAATCCCTGCATTTTAAAATTGATCATAAAAATATATCTGAGCTTTCTAAAATGGATATCTCCGAGCTTTCAGAATGGTTTCATGATCTGGAATCAAGACTGAATGAAAAGCAAAAAATTATAGCCAGCGATATTCTGAAAGAAATCAGAAACCGTCTCGGTTTTATGCTCGATGTTGGTTTAACATACCTTTCTCTCGACCGACCTTCGAGAAGTCTTTCCGGAGGTGAAAGCCAGAGAATAAGGCTGGCCACCCAAATTGGTTCAAAGCTGGTAAATGTCCTCTATATTCTTGATGAGCCCAGTATCGGACTCCACCAAAAAGATAACCGTAAACTAATTGAGTCCTTAAAAAAACTCAGGGACAATGGAAATTCCATAATTGTAGTGGAACACGACAGGGATATGATTGAATCGGCCGATTTCCTGGTTGACCTGGGACCCTTTGCCGGAAAACATGGCGGCCATGTGGTGGCTGAAGGGAAACCTGATTTGGTTGCCCATCTGGATACCCTTACCAATGATTACCTTCATCACAGGAAAGAAATTTTAATTCCTGAAAAAAGAAGGGATGGGAACAACAAAAAGATCGTTTTGAAGGGTGCATCCGGAAACAATCTTAAAAATATCAACGTTGAATTTCCACTGGGCAAATTTATATGTGTAACAGGGGTTTCCGGTAGTGGCAAGTCAACCCTGGTAAATGAAACCCTTCATCCCATTTTAAGTCAGCATTTTTACCGGAGCAATAAGGATCCGCTTCCATATAAATCTATTAAGGGAGTGGAAGAAATTGATAAAGTGATTGAGGTGGATCAATCCCCGCTTGGACGTACTCCAAGGTCAAACCCGGCAACCTATACAGGTGTATTTTCTGATATCAGGAAATTATTTGTTCAAACACCGGAAGCTAAAATACGTGCATACAATGCAGGAAGGTTCTCTTTTAATGTAGCCGGAGGCCGATGCGAAACCTGCAAGGGAGCAGGGGTTGAAACTATCGAAATGAATTTTTTACCTGATGTTTATGTCAGTTGTCGCGACTGTAATGGCAAAAGGTATAACAGGGAAACTCTGGAAGTGCGGTATAAGGGTAAAAATATAAATGATGTTTTGAATATGACCATTAATTCAGCCCTTGAATTCTTTGAAAATATTCCTTCCATTAAACGGAAAATCAAAACCATTAAAGAGGTGGGGCTTGGGTACATAACTCTTGGTCAACCTTCAACCACGTTGTCAGGCGGCGAATCCCAAAGAGTAAAACTTGCATCTGAATTGTCAAAGAAAGATACGGGTAAAACTTTGTATATTCTGGATGAACCTACCACAGGATTACATTTCGAAGATGTCAGGGTTTTATTGGAAGTTATTGGAAAACTCGTAGATAAGGGGACTACCGTAATAATGATAGAACATAATATGGATGTTATAAAAACTGCAGATTATATTATTGATATCGGAAAAGACGGGGGAAGCATGGGTGGAAACCTGGTTGCAAAAGGTACTCCGGAACAATTGTCAAAAATCAAAGATTCCTACACAGCACGCTTCTTAAAAGAAGAGTTAAATTCCCCAGTAAATTCAAAATAAATTAAAAAACAAAAAATATGTCAAGCAGCGAAGAAAAAATTATCAAAGCCTTTAAGCACAAAGACTGGAATGAAATTACCACTCACGATACCTGGCAGATTTTTAAAATTATGGCAGAATTTGTCCAGGGATTCGAAAAATTAGCAAAGATAGGACCTTGTGTTACCATTTTCGGATCTGCAAGAACCTTGCCCAGTGACAAGTTTTATACGATGGCAGAAGAGATCGCGTTTCAACTGGTTGAGCAAGGATATGGTGTAATTACTGGTGGTGGACCAGGAATAATGGAAGCGGGAAACAAGGGAGCGAACCGA
>CBDUPM010000095.1:0-8384 GCA_965369105.1 uncultured Bacteroidales bacterium
GTCCACCGCAGACCTCAACCTTTCCAATTAATAACATCCCTTCCGGTACCAATAAAATTGCTCCATATCAATATTCCTGGCTTTAGCATTCAGGTTCCGGTATTCGTTACTGATATAAAAAGGATCGGGATTTTCCAGTTCAAAAGGATGGTTGAAATCCGAAGTAAAATTTGTCAGAATTGCTTTCATCTGCTTCAGTTTTCCTTCATATTCAGGATTATAAGCAAGGTTTATTTGTTCATCCGGATCGTCCTTGATATTGTATAACTGGTCTGCATCAAAATAATAGGGGTACCGGAGAATACTAGGTTCAGAGACCTGCTGACCCCGGATCGCATAGGATTGATTAACCTTGCCGTTTTTCATATTCTCAAGGAGTTGATCCGGAAATCTCAAAGCTATATATTTCCATTGCCCTGAGAGGACTGCCCGTGTATAACCAAACTCAAAAAACAAATCATCTTTGTCGTTTTTTATCTTTTTAGGATTCGTAAAGAAGCTCAGCATGGTTTTTCCATCCAATTGAAGACTATCAGGTAATTCCACCTTAGCCATTTCTGCAAAAGTGGGTAAAAGATCCGTCATTTGCATCCGCTTATTCGTTTTTGTACCGGCTTTTATAACCCCGGGCCATTTCATCAGAAAGGGAATATGAACCCCACCCTGGTAGCAGGTTGCCTTCCCATCATATCGATTGTGATCGGTAGTAAAAATTACGGCAGTCTGCTTATCCATCTCGTATTCTGTAATTTTTTCCAAAACCGAAGCTACACAATCGTCTGTCCATACCGTACCCGCGGTTTTAAAATCGACCGGGTAACCCTTTTCCATGATCCTCTCATAAATGGTCGACCTGGGTTCCATTATATTTTCCAGGCCCTCAACAATCCCTTCCTGGGTGATATTTATATCATTATCAATAGACTCAATATGACAGGGCCCATGATGGGTTGTTATATTTACAATCAGAAAGAAGGGATGATCAGAATCCTTATTTTTTTCAATAAAATCACGTGCGCCTTTTGCTAACCATTCCAGATTATGGTATTGCAAAGCTTTAACCCCGATATCATCATTATTACCTGCAATTGCAGAAGCAACATAATCAAAACCTCCCGTTTCTTTTATGTGTTGACTCAAGGCTTTATGCTTTGTTTTTAAAACGACATCCACTTCCGGATCATAGGGGTTTGCATTTTCAGGAAGTGCAAAGGGAGAAGCGTCAAAACCAAGATGCCATTTTCCTACAAAACCGGTGTTATAACCTGCTTTCTTCATTATTTCCCCCATGCTGAATTCCCTTTCGCTGTCCAGATAAGTATTCCAGGTAATATTATAGGGTTGATTTTCAGGATGGGATTTTAAAAAGGTTGAATCGCTGCACCTACCGGCGAATTTTCCTGTGTGAAGGGAATACCTGCTGGGAGTGCAAACTGCTGCTGTGCAATAAAACTGGGTAGCTTCAATACCCTCCCTTGCAATCTGGTCTATTGTGGGAGAAAGATCAGGTCCTCCTCCAAATCCCCAGTATGTGGATGCATTATCATCTGTGACAAACAATAAAATATTCGGACGTTCATCCATTCTTACAGGTACAGGTTCTTTGGTGAAATTGCAGGACGTAAAACTCCCAAGAATTATAATTGAGCTGCTAATTCCAAATTTATGCAGATTCATAAAAAAAGTTTAAAATTGAAATTATTTCTTTTCAGGCGGCTTGTCCCAAAATCCTTCTTCCATTAGAGTAATCAGTCCAAGAAGACCTCCCCACGAATAAAAACCATCGCTGTTTAAGACATCAGAACCTTCACCGGTATCCGCATTATAATTTTCATAAACTCTCCTGCTCTCATTCCATCCCTTTAACAATAAATTATTTGATTTTTGGGAAAGAATCTTCCTGGCTTCCGGTAATTCATAATTTTTCAATCCAAGATAAACCAGGAAATTCATGGGCGCCCATATTCTTCCTCTCCAATAGGAATTATCAGAAAAAGCCGGATTGCTTCTTGAAATGGAAGGGATCATATACTCTCCGTAAAATTCACCAGGGTCCATAAAAAAGTTTTGTATCATTGCCTCAGCCTGCTTCCGGGTCGGAACTCCCGCAATCAAAGGATAAAAATTCGTTGGTGCTAAATGAGGGGAGAAGGCTTCTTCTGTAATAATAAAATCCCGGTAAATCCCCGTTTCTTCATCCCACATGGTCTTCAGCTTGCGGGAATATTTTTCAGCCCTTTCCCTCAGTTCTGCCACATCTTCCTCTTTTTCCAGAATTTCTGCCATTTCTGCCAGACTATAACAATCGGCAATATACAAACTCATTAATCCCACAGAGCCCAGTTCAAGCATATGTTTTTCGTCATTATAGACCGCGTCATCAAATAAGGGTGAATTATCCAGCCCTGATTCATACATGGCTCCCTGTTTTGTTCCACTTTGATATATACCGGGCGTTGGATCACTTCCCCAGCAAAGAAAACCATTATTATCCCGGTTATCCGGCCACCAGCGGTTCCATGTCAGCAGCTTATCGTATACTTCTTTAAGCAACCATTCTTCAGGATACTTATCATAAATCAGCTTGGTGATCAGGCTTCCCACCGGGGGCTGAGACCTGTCAGTGGATTTTCCGTTTTTCAGCGCACTGCTATAATTGGGAATAAATCCCCTGTCGGTAATTTCATTGCTTATAGCAATCAGGTTTGAAAAAGCATGATGCTTATTATCAATGGCATACATTGCCGCTGTAAAGTAGGTGTCCCAGTCAAATAAAACCCATCCCCCCCAGTTTTCATTCCATACCCTGCTGACAGGTGTGATTGCCCGGTCGTTGTAGGCATCGTAGATTATATTCCATGCCAAAAGATTTTGTATCGCATTATAGGTTTCAGCGAATTCCCCATAACTTTCTTTTTCTGCATAGGCAATGGACTCACTTTTTTCAACTACCTCCTGAATATACTCGAGAGATCTTTTCTTCCCGGTAAATATACCTATCGCTTTATCCGACCGGAAAGTTATATAATCCGCTGCCAGTGGGAGAGGAATCAATGAATCCTGCTCTGTTACTCCAATATTAATTGTACTTGGTCCAAATTCTGCTTCGAAATAACCGCTTTTCTTTTCCACCATGCCTTCCTTGTTCCACAGTAATCCCACTTCAATAATCATTATTGGAGGGTTTTCCGGTAATTTCTCCGGGGTATAAAGTATAAAGATTTCTCCTTTTTGAATAGCCGATTGCACCCTGGCAGTTAACCCACCCCAGGAAACTCGCAAATCGGTATAAGAACCATCATATAGATGAGCCAATGGTTCAATTTGTTCCGGGAAATTAAGATGAGGACTTGAAATATAGGCATGATCAAGATAATAGGGTTCTCCCGGTGAATATGTTGTTTTTCTGAAGGAAATTCTGATCGAAAGACCTTCAGGCATAAGAACATGAGACAATAGATTAGAATTATTCCATGTGTTCCATCCATTCATGAGGTATTCCTGAAGATCTTCATTTGAATTTATATGAGATTCAGCATATTGTTTTTCAAGAGTTTCACAGGAGCTCAAAGCTATCAACCCAACAACAAAAATTAAAATGAACTTCTTCATAGCAATTGACCTTTAGGTTAGTTGGGTAAAAATACTCTATATTTCTTTAAGTTGGTATATAAAACTCTATTACAAAACCCGGAATGAAATAAAAAAATTTACAGAAATTATTTGAGACGCCTTCAATTTCTGTTTAATTAATTAACATTAGCTCAATACTTACCATTTTGTTTTCCCAGGAGATTGTCTATTTCCATGCGGGTGGGAGCAGAGGGTTGAGCTCCGAGTTTGGTTACTGAAAGAGCAGAGGCTGCTGTAGCAAACTTAACGGCATTATTGATTTTTTTTCCTTCATTCAATGCAACCGCCAATGAACCACAAAAAACATCGCCTGCAGCTGTAGTATCCACCACTTCCACCTTAAAAGCCTCAATCTGACCTTCAAATTCTTCCGAACTAATATATGAACCTTTGGACCCGAGTGTAATAATAACGGTTTTAATCCCTTTTTTTATAAGCTTAGCAGCTGCTTTTTTGGCATCCCCGATTGAATCTATATCAACACCTGTGAGGAAATTTGTTTCAACCTCATTTAATACCAAATAATCGATTTTATTAAACAAATCAGGATTTATCTCACGTGCCGGTGCAAGGTTATAAATAACTTTTACACCTGATTCATTTGCCATTCGGATTGCTTTTTCAACGGTTTCAATCGGAACTTCATTTTGAAGAACAATTATTTCAGATCCTCTTATTAATTCACCGGCTGTTTCCAGGTGTTCGGGAGTAAGCTTCTCATTGGCCCCGGCTGCAACCGTGATGATATTATCTCCTTTATCATCTATCATAATCAGTGCCGTACCACAAGGCACACCGGTTTCCTTAAAAATAAAATTAGTGTTAATCCCGTCATCCCGGAAATTCCTGGTCATGGGTGGCCCAAAGACATCATCTCCAACACTTGAGACAAAAGCGACCTGACCTCCTGCTCTGGCCGCTCCTACTGCCTGGTTGGCTCCTTTTCCTCCATAAACCTGGTTAAATTTTCCTCCGGTAACGGTTTCTCCCAGAGTTGGAAAATGACCCACTTTCATAATCATATCCACATTTGAGCTGCCAATAACAACAATTGTATCTTTCATAATTTAATTTATTCGGGCAATAATAATAAGTGCCAGTCCTGCAATAAAAAATACGAACATAGAAGTAAGTAATTTGTTCGTCCCCTTTGGTGCACCCCTGAATTCTTTCCAGATAAAAACACCCCAGGCCGCGGCTACCATTGTGGCTCCCTGGCCAAGTCCGTAACTTATGGCATAACCTGCCTTTTCAGCTCCGATGAGATTAAATTCCATTCCGGTGCACCAGATCAGTCCACCCAGCAAACCCACCAGGTGTAATTTGGTGTTTCCCTTTTTAAAATAATCTATGTATTTAACCGGCTCCCCTGAAATCGGTTTATACATAAAATAAGTATTGAACAGGAAATTAGAAATGAAAATTCCTACAGCAAAAACAAACATGGCACTGTAGGGAGTTAGTTTACCGGCTTCCGGCAAAACATAGTCACTTACCATGGAAGCCGCTACAAATCGGTAGAAGAATCCCATCACAATACCTGCGATCAGGGAAATCAAAATTCCCTTTCCTGATTGTCCTTTTGGTTTTGGTAATCTTTTATAGGCTAAGGCATCCATAATGATGTCAATTACCAGTAATGCCAGTCCGATAAATATCAGTGTCGGATCTCCGAGCGGAGTGGCAATATAATTAACCACTACCCCAATTACCAGTGCGAGACCGATTGCAATCGGAAAAGCAACCGCTAATCCGGCAATATCAATGGCCACCACCACAAGCAAATTTGCAATATTAAAAACAGCACCCCCAAGAAATGCCAGTCCCAGGTTTGAAAGCTCTGCCTGTGCCAGATCCGGTAAAAATGATCTGCCGGAAGATCCCAAACTTCCAAAACTAAGTCCGAAAATTAAAGCTGTCAGAACAAGACCAAGGGAGAAATCCCAATAAAAAAGAGGAAATCTCCATTCTTTTGAGGCAAGTTTTTGTGTATTCGCCCACGATCCCCAGCAAAGCATCGTTACAATGCAGAAAATAACGGCAAGGGCATAGGATTGAATGATAAACATTATATCAGGTTTTGGATTATTCTGTTTTTTGTAAATAAATTTTACTTGGGGAAGGAAAAATAGTGAATTTCAGTTAAAAACAGATGAAATTCAGGAATATTTTGGTCAGATCAAAGGATAATGGATTGAACTTATAGCCCGCTCTTATTATTTCCTCATTTCATTTTGGTCTATTTATTTTTCTTCCAGTTTTCTGAATTGGAGAAATCCCATATATTTAAAAATCCCAGGCCAATGATATCGGTCATTTTTGAAATATTCACCAATTCAATATGATCATCCGACTGGTGATATTCAGGAGGAAAACCCGCCATAAAATAGAAATAGGGTATATTTTTTTTAGCAAAAGGAGCGTGGTCACTCCCACCACTTGCATTTTCTGAGGGCCTGTAATTAACCTCCAGCTTCAAATCAAAGGCCTCAATATTATCTTCTGAAATAACCTCCATCTGATCAAAGGCTTTCGTATAGGACATCCTGCATTTTACCCCTTCCTCATCCTCTTTATCATCCCGGGAAATCATATCAAAGTTCAGGTTTAAAATAATTTCTTTCCCGTCAAAAGGATGATCAACAAAATATTTTGATCCCCATAAACCTTTTTCCTCTCCGGTCCAAGCAGCAAAAACTATGGTTTTCTCCGGCTTTTCTCCGGTAGCCATGCAAGCTTTGGCAATGGTCATCACCCCAACAGTTCCGGAAGCATTGTCATCAGCTCCATTCCAAATATACCCGTCATGAATTCCCAGGTGGTCGTAATGGCCTCCCACCACAATGATTTCATCTTGATTTTTCCCTTCAAGAACACCCACAACATTTCGTGCTTTTACTATCCTAGAATTAACAGAAGTTTTAAAATGAGAAGTCTTTCCTTTCAATATTTTCGACTGTGGTAACGGATTTTCGGATAGCGTCCTTTCAAAATCCGAAATACTTATTTCACTTCCGGCCAGAATTTCATTCGCAATCCGGCTTGAAATATAAAAAACAGGCGGGGACTGTTTCAGGCTGTCACCCGGAAAGCTAAGTCGGTAATCATAAAAGGATTCCTGCCTTTTATCGCCTTCATAAAGTGGAGTATTAAACCGGAAAGGAACATTATCAGCAAACATTATCAGGTCTGAACCCGGGTTCACTTCCAGAATGGCAATTGCTCCTTCCTCCTTGGCAGTGTTATTTTTGTTCCTGCTCATATACCAGAGAGCCCTTCTGTCAACCGGTTTAAAATCTTTATAAGCCTGGGAAGAATCATCCTTATGACCGGGAAAACCTGAAATTCTCAGAATTATTTTACCCTCAACATCCACTTTTTCAAAATCATTGTATTCCTTTTCATCATTTTTGTATCCATAACCTACAAATACAATATCAGACAAACCTTCTACCGAAACAGGACCCGGATTTACACTAAAATCGGTTTTATAATCGAAATGAATGGTGGATTTTGAATTCTTTTTTTCGGTTGAAACAGACAATAGTTGATATTCACCGGTTGTATACTCTATTAAAGGGAAATTTTGAAAATAACTTCTGTAGGTATTGGATACTTTTCCCTGGGCTCTCTCTCTTCTTGAAAAAGAATTTTGTTCCATATCTCCAGCCGGTTTTAAACCATAAACCTTGAACATGCTTGCAATGTAATCGGCTGCAAGATAGGCACCTTTTGTTGCAGTAGCCCTGCCTTCTGTCCAGTCGGACGCTAAAAATTCAAGCTGTGCCTCAACCGCCTCTTCTGTTATAGCTTCAAATCCTTTTTCCTTGGGAGATTGTGCCGAAATAATTAAAAAGCCTGACAAAAGGAACAATAAAGTGATAAATTTTTTCATTTTTGATCGCTGGTTTTGAATGAATTGCTAAGTTAATAATTTCCCAATATGGAAGGACGTTCTTTCTAACCATGAAGCGGAATTTAGAATAGAGTCAGATAATGATGAAGGGCCCGGGGAAATTGAAAATATACCATCAAATAAATTCTGACTATCCTCCATATTCTCACCGGGAATCTGACCCCCGATAAATATTATTTTCTTACCAGATTTCCTGGCCAGTTTAGCCATTGCAAAGGGAAGCTTACCATTAAAAGTTTGAATATCCAGTTTTCCTTCTCCTGTAACAATCAGATCAGTATCCACTATATCATCCATTAATCCTGATAATTCTATTATTTCTTCCGCTCCGTTTTGAATGTTTATATTAAAAAATGAATAGAGTCCTGCTGCTACTCCCCCGGCAGCTCCCCCTCCCTGAAAATATCCTATATCCTTCTGGGTCATTTCGAATATTTTCCCTGCAAACAGGGTGAGAGCATCACTAATAAGATTGACCTGGGCCGGAGTGGCTCCTTTTTGAGGGGCAAAAATCCTGGCTGCTCCCCTTTCACCCAACAGGGGTGTATTGACATCTGAAAATATTCTAAAAGTGGTTTTATTCAATTCATCCAGATTTTCCGGGACAATGATCCTGGACAATTTCAGCAGGGATTCACAACCCGGCTCCAGTTCAGTTCCTTTTGCATCCAGGAAACGAAAGCCAAGAGCCCGCAGTATTCCATGACCGGCATCCATACTGGCTGTCCCGCCTAAACAAAGAATAATCTCCTTTACCCCTAAATCGATGGCTGATTTAATCAATTGACCGGTGCCGTATGAATCCGCTATTAAGGCATTTTTTTCTGAATTCTTT
>CBDUPM010000096.1:0-8343 GCA_965369105.1 uncultured Bacteroidales bacterium
CAAATCGAACCATTGACGAATTATTCATTGATTAGGATAAAAAAAGACATTGATGACGGAAATACCATAATTGGCGGGGCAGTTACCAGCACCATCAGAAGATTAAATGAAACCGATTTACAGGAACTTCATAAAAATGCTACTACAGCCGGGATTGACTTTACACATTATTTTAAGGAAAGAAATTATGAATTCTCCTTCTCTGTATATGGTAGTAATGTTAATGGAACAAAAGAAGCGATCCGGGAAACCCAGCTATCCTCAGCCAGGTATTTCCAAAGGCCTGATGCCGAATACATGGATTATGATCCTGAGAAAACAAGCTTAAATGGAATAGGGGGAAGCATGGTTTTTGGTAAAATCGGGGGCAACTGGAATTATCTGTTTTTAAATACCTGGAAAAATCCTGGACTTGAAATTAATGATATGGGATTCATGAGGGAAGCAGACAGAATCTTTAATGTTTTATGGTCCGGGTATAGCTTTACTGAACCCTTTGGCATTTTCAGAAGCCTGTATCTGAATAATGATATTTACAGTGTTCTGGATTTTGGAGGTAATCTTAACTCCCTTGGATACGAAGCCTACACCCATGCAAACTTTAAAAATTTCTGGAGTTTTGACTTTGGCGGTGGTTATACCGGCTGGGTGCGGTCAAATTCCCTTCTCCGTGGCGGACCTTCTATCAAATTACCCGGTAACACAAGGTTTTTTATGGAGATCGAATCCAATGACAGAAAAAAACTGATCGCCGAAATAAGCGGAGGTATCAGCAGGGGACAAGAAGGATATACAAACCGGGCTTTCCTGGAAGCAGAGCTTGAATACCGGATAATGAATAATCTGAATCTGTCAGTAAGTCCGGAGTATTCAACAAACTATAATGAATTACAATATATTGATACGAAAAGCTACAATGGACAGGACCGTTATATCTTTGGTACCATCGATCAAAAAACGCTCAGCCTTTCCCTTAGATTAAATTATACCATTGTTCCCGATCTTACCATCCAATATTGGGGACAACCTTTTATTTCGACGGGTAAATATGCAGATATTAAGCGTATTACAGATGTGGATTCTGAAGAATTCAGGAATCGTTATCAGGTTTTCAATCCAAATGAAATAAGCCTGGAGGATGGAATCTATTATATAGATGAAAACCTGGATACTGATGCAGATTATAGTTTTGACAATCCCGATTTTAGTTTTGGAGAATGGCTTTCTAACCTTGTTATCAGATGGGAATTCAGGCCCGGATCAACTGCATATCTGGTCTGGTCACAGAACAGGGATTATTCCTCGGATTATTCTGAACAGGATTTCATGAATAATTTTGATGAGCTCTATTCAGATGAAAAAGCAGAAAATGTTTTCCTGCTGAAATTTAGCTGGAGATTTGGATTATAGAACTGAACAGGGTAACAGTATTAATAAATGAGTTGATCCCATCCTAAAAATTAAGAGAAACAAAAGAATTTCATTTTATCAGTTTATAAGAAAATATTAAAAAAGGACTAATCCTGCTTTACCGCTGATATTTCATTCAGGCTTTTTCCTTTTCTCTGATATCATACGCCATCAATGCGTTTCCGTGCCGAATATAAATAATTCCGTTTTTAATAACCGGATGAGCAAAATGTTCTTTGGTTCCTTTGGTTATTTTAAATGAACTTACAACTTCCATATCACCCTTATCGTATTTAATAAGCAATAATTCCCCTTTCTGGTTATAATAGTATAGCATATCATCCGCAGCAATTACTGACCCGCTTCCAATTTTTAATGAATCCACAATTTCTCCCGTTTCACAATCGATGGATTTTAAATCCTTTTTTCGGGTGCCGCAACAATACAGGTAATCATCAATCAATACGATACCTCCCATATATCCATCAATCTTTTCATTTCTCCATCCCTCATTTACTTCATTTGCTCCTGGTGACAAGTTTAACCGGACCCCGCCATTTCCATCTCCGGCAATATAAAATACCGAACCGATATCAGTAACAACGGTATTACCATGGGTATCTCCCTTTGATGGTTCTCTTTTTTCCGGCGGGTAACTAGTCTGTTCATGCGACCACATCAGTTCACCTGTTTCTGTGTCAAGCCCCATAATATGATAAGCTGTAAAAGTTATTAGCTGAAGCCCGGAACTGGTTTCCATCAGGCAGGGACTATTATAGGCTGAACGTTCACCAAAAGCTTTTTGATTCCAGATTAATTCTCCGCTAAACCTGTTCAATGCAACCACATTATATTCGGGCCCTCCAACAGTCCAGAAAATCATATCCTCGTCGAATGCTATGGATTCTGAATGTCCAAAGAAAGGGGTTTCAGCATCAAACTCGCTCCCGTTTTTATGCCATAATATATTCCCGCTTTCAGCCTGAATACAATATAAATTTCCAATTCCGGAAACGACATAAACACAGGTGTCGACCAGGGTGGGAGTTGACCGGGAGCCCGGAAAATGATGAGTCCATTCTTTTCCGAAATTGGTTTTCCAAATGGATTTCCCACTGAGATCAAAACAGTGTAAAACGGCCATACTATCCAATTCACCTGCAACATATATGAAATTTTCACTTACAATCGGGGACCCATATCCATTTCCGAGATTTTCGATGCTAAATATTTCTTCAAGACCCTCTTCCGGCCACTGTTTTAAAAGATTCTTTTCATTATAAATTCCGGTTCTTTGATCTCCCCGCCACTCTTCCGTTTTAATCGAAGGTTTGCAGGAAATGATTAAAAAGAGAGCCAGGGAATAATAAATCAGTTTTCTCATTGGATTGGTTTTTTGGATTTTAATGTGTCGCGTTTTTATAGGTTCCAATATTTTTTAAAGATAAATAAATGTTTAAGACCGGGATTAAAAATCTGATTTCAAAAGCTTTTTGGACAGATTTTAAATAATACTTTTTTTTAAACAATGATAAATTGTTAAGCATTGATAATTAGTTATTTAAACAATTTGTTTTGAAGCTTAAATGTAGTGATATTCCAATTGTTATTTTTTTAACATATCTTTCGCTTTTCAAAAATAATACCTGAATAAAAACTATAAATTTGCTATGGAAAAAACACCTAATGACTATCACATTAGCTTTTTTAAACCAACCACACCACAGGCCAAAGCCAATAGAAATATGGTACTTTGGCTTGTTTCAATTTGGTTTCTGGCAGTTTTTGGATTCCAGATCATCTTAAGGCTAATCGAAAAACCCACTCCTGAACCCGCTTTCGCATCATTTGAAAAAGCATGGGTAAATATTGAAAATGGAAATGCGACAAACGAGGACATCATTGAATTAGGCAAATCGTGCCTCTCTGTTTTAGGAAAACTGGATGTTACACCAGAGGCTAAAAATGCTCTTGAAAACGCTGTAAGCTGGAGTGTATACAGTCTTTATCCCGACTCCTTAAAGTCCGGGTTGGTAGAAAATATTCAGACTTTTGAAAAAATAAAAACAGAGGCCACCAATATATCCGATGAGGGATATGTGAATTCCAAGGTGGAATTAACAGGGATTCTAAGTCCCCTTTTAGGTTTAGAGAACGATGTCAGAGGAAGATTCCTCGCCCTGGTTGTGAATTCAGGGAATATGGAAACCATAACAGAGGAATCAAAAATACAATTACCCCTGGCTATGGAAAAATATCTGATTCACAACCAGTCGGTGCTTACCGATTTTATATTCCTGGGCTTTCCGTTCCATTATTTCTATACAGCTGTTTTCCTTTTGATACTCTTTGTTGGATTATGCTGGATATATTGCGTCAGGACAGATGCGATGAATCACCGAATGGAAATTTCAGAATAAACCCTAAGAAAAAAGTAAAATGAAAAAAATATATATTCCTTTATTATTATTGATGCTTCCCTCATTATCGAAGGCAGCCACCGCGGCAACAAAACTGGAAGGAAATTTCCAGGTTGGACCTGCAATTATTTTAATTACCATTCTTGTGCTTTTTGTTATGGTCGGAATTTTATTCCGGGCCAAGGATACGAACGACTTTTATGCAGCAGGCAGGGGAATTTCAAAAGTGGGGTCGGGTATGGCCATCGCTTCCAACTGGATGAGTGCGGCCTCCTTCCTGGGAATGGCTGCCCTGATGTATGGCTCAGGATACCATGGTCTGGCATATGTGGTAGGCTGGACGGGAGGTTATGTGCTGCTATTGATCCTGATGGCAGGTCAAATCCGGAAATATGGAAAGTATACAGCTGCCGATTTTATTGGTGACCGTTATTATTCCCAATCTTTAAGAACGGTGGGCGCAATCATAGCTATTCTTATTTCCATTGCATATTGTGTAGGACAATTTGGAGGTATAGGGTTGATGTTTAAATGGATCCTGGGGATCGATTATGGTCTTTCCGTGATAATTGGAGGTACGGTAGTTCTCACCTATACCCTTATTTCAGGTATGCTGGGTGTGACTAAAAATATGCAAATCCAATATGTGATCATCATTATTTCCTTTATTATTCCCTTATTCATACTGAGTTTTAAATTTGAATATTTCTGGTTACTTCCTCAGCTGGGCTATGGTTCTGTTGTTACCGATGCGGTAAACGGTGTACCACTTGCCGCTGAGCAGGTAAATCAGCTATATAATGTCCTTGGACATGAATACGCCTCGGTTCCGGCTCCGGAATATGCTATGCCCTGGGATCCTGCCACGGGCAAGACATTCTATCAGTGGATCGCTATTGCATTCTCGCTTATGATTGGTACTGCCGGATTACCTCATGTTATCCAGCGTTTTTATGTGGTACCCAAAGCGAGTGACGCAAGATGGTCGGTAGTATGGGGATTGTTCTTTATTTGCATCCTTTATTGGTCAGCCCCTGCATATGCCGCATTTGGAAAAGTACTCTCTGCGAATCCGGAAGTCGGAAAACTTGCCAAAGATGCAATAGTGGTATATACTGCACAGCTTGGAAATGTACATCCGCTTATTGTCGGTTTATTGGCGGCAGGAGGGGTGTCTGCTGCTTTTTCAACGGTATCCGGACTCCTGGTAGCCGGATCATCTGCTTTTGCTCATGATCTTTACGTAAAAGTTATAAACCCGAATGCCAAACCCAAAAACCAGCTTCTTGCAGCCAGGCTGGGGACCATACTGATGGCCGTTATCGTAACCCTTTTAGCATTGAAAAATTGGGCCCTGATCGGACAACTGGTAGCCGTTGCCTTTTCACTTGCTGGTTGTACCATCTTCCCCTTATTCCTCCTGGGAATCTGGTGGAGTGGCTCAAACAAACAGGGTGCTGTTGCAGGTTTGATTACAGGTGGACTGGTTTCTGTTATTGCTATAACCTACTTCATTGCAGGTAAGGAAGGCGTTCAGCTTCCATTTCATGACTTTATAAGTTATTGGCTGGAAGCATGGTATTTTGCCATTATTGGAGCCCCACTGGCAATTATAGTTCATATAATTGTAGCCCGGTTTACCAAACCAACTCCGGTTGAAATCAGGAAGTTTTTAATTGAAAAGGTTCATTCTTAATGGCCCTCTTCCAAAATAAGACCACCAGGGCACTCATAGTTATCATGTGTGCCCTGGTTGTTACCGGATTGGGTATATCATATATCTATTACCAAAAAGAAAATAAATCTTATGATCCCAGGGTCGTGGGAGCAAGGCAATTATATGAAAATTTTAATCGATATGCCGTTTCAAGCGAATACGACTCTGTGTTTTACCTGATGGATACCCTGGAACAAATTTATAATTCCTTTGAACATTATAAATCCAGTTATGAAAAAGGAGTGCTTTATAACAACCGGTCTGCTGCATATATTTCTATGTTTATGCAGGACCAGAAAAGTAATGATTCAGAAAAAGACAGTCTCCTGGATAAAGCCGAACAGGCTGCCCTGAAAAGTATATCCATATATAATTCATGGTTTCAAAACTTTGAAGGAAAAAATGAGCAGGAAATAAAAATGCTTATCAATATGGACTTTTTTCTGGATTTTGATTTGGAGAAACCTGATTTAAAAGAAATTTATCTTGAAAAAAGGGTGGAGGATATTCTCGAAGCTCAAATTGAAAACAAAAGAAGACTATCCGTGAGTTATACAAATCTGGGGATGGTAAAAAGACATCAATCCCAATATGATTCAGCCGCCTTGTACTATAAAAAAGCTATCGATTTGTGGAACAGAAACTTAACAGCTGAAAATAATCTGAATATTTTGCTGAACAAACCCTTAAAAAAAAGAAATATTATTCAAAAACTATTCCCACCTGAAAAATAGAAACAAAATGAAAAGAGTTTTAGTCTTTACATTAGCCTTGGGATTTATTTTCTGTAATAACAGTAAAGCCCAGGATGACACCAATGAACCGGCATATGGAATTCGCTGGGGAGGATTTGTAAAAAATGACTTTATTTTCGATACCCGGCAAACCGTTTCTGCAAGGGAAGGACATTTTTTATTATACCCAAGCGATGAAAAACTGGACATGGACGGGAAAGATATAAATGCAAGATCCAGCTTTAACTACCTGTCTATTCAAACCAGACTTACAGGAAAAATATTCGGTCCGGATGCATTTGGGGCAAAAACCTCCGGATTAATAGAAGGGGCCTTTTTTGGTCAGACGAATACAGATGTTAACGGTTTCCGGCTGAGGCATGCCTTTATAAAACTGAATTGGTCCGCAACGGAATTACTAATGGGGCAGTACTGGCATATGATGTTTGTAACGAATTGCTTTCCGGGTACCATTTCATTCAATACCGGGGTACCATTCCAGTTTTTCTCCAGAAATCCACAAATCAGAATTACACAAAAATTCGGTAAACTAAGTTTTGCCGGGATGGTAGCAACTCAACGGGATTTTGCCAGTCCGGGAGGATCAGAAGTATTGAGAAATGCTTTACTCCCTGATCTTCAGGGACAGGTAAGTTATAATTCCGAAAATTTATTGATAGGCATTACTGCCGGGTATAAAATCCTTCAGCCCCGGCTGGAAACAGACAGCCTGTATAAAACAACTTCAAATATTGGTGGAATTACCGCCCAAAGCTTTGTTAAGATCTCAACTTCTAAACTAATTGCTAAGTTTCAGGCTACTTATTTACAAAACGGATATGACGGACTTTCAATCGGCGGATTTGCCATAAAATCTATAACAGATCCGCTCAGGGATTACCGTGAATATACTACCATAAACACCATGAACCTGTGGACAGATATACATACTACGGGAAATACATTTCAATTCGGATTATTTGCCGCCTATTCACAAAATCTGGGTACTACAGAAGAGATGGATGATGTAAGTACCATCAGCATTTATTCAAGAGGCTGGAATATCGCCAGTATTTACCGGATTTCACCAAGGATTACCCTAAGCAGCGGGAAAACAAGCTTTGCCCTGGAATTTGAACATACGGGGGCTGCATATGGAGACTATGTGAATACTTCCGGAATCCCGCAGGATTTAAAAACGCAAATAAATAACCGGATCCTGGTTGCCGCTTATTACTTCTTTTAAAAGTAAAATGATGCCTAAATCCGGATCAGTAAAGTTTTCAGGTGCAGAATGGCTTTATATTTGTAAATTAGAAGTCTAATGTGTTCAATATGATGCAAATTGCTATTCTGTCTGATATTCATGAGGATATAAGAAACCTGGAAAAAGCAATCAAAAGGATTGAGTCCTTGCACATTGACAAAGTTTTATGTTTAGGGGATATCTCCGGTTTTAGTTCACCCTTTTATAAGTATAAGAAAACAAGAAGCGCCCACCAGTGTCTTACCTTGTTAAGAGAAAAGCAATGCGAAATAGTAGCCGGTAATCACGATTTCTATGCCGCTGGAAAAATTCCTCAGGAATCGGATATTTTCGATTTTCCGGAAAACTGGTTTCAACTGAATTATGAGAAAAAAAAGGAATTAAGCAAGGGAGATATCTGGCTTCATGAAGAAGATGAATTACAAACGGATTACACTTCGGAAGATTTGGATTATTTAAAGACCCTTCCCGAATTCCTGACCCTGGAGACCTCGAAATTAAATATCCTGTTCAGCCATTATGCTTTTCCTAACCTGAGTGGCTTCAGGAAGGGCTTTTATTCTTACGAAAATGAATTCCGGTCTCATTTTCATTTTATGAAAGAAAAAAAATGTGAAATCAGTTTTACCGGGCATTCTCATGTCAGAGGAATGTATTATGTTAATCCTGAAAGATTTAAGCATCATCGATATAAAAAGCTGAAAATTAAAGAATTTCCGTCTTGTATTGGAATTCCTCCTGTTACCAGGCATAAAAACCGCAGTGGATTTTGTATTTTTAATCCTGCTGAGAATC
>CBDUPM010000097.1:0-8285 GCA_965369105.1 uncultured Bacteroidales bacterium
TTATTTTCAGGAGGGCTCCTGCTGAGGTTTTTACCGAATCCGCATTAATTCTTGCAGCACCTTTATAGGGAACAATTATTCCGTTAAATCCGAAACACTCTGCAGAGCGGGCTATGGCTCCAAAGTTTCGGACATCTGAAACCTGGTCGAGCAAAATAAAAAGGGGGTCTATCCCCTGCTCATAACTCATATTCACCAGTTCCTCAACGGGAACATAGGAAACTGCAGAAAGGTAAGCAACTGCTCCCTGGTGATTCTTACGGCTTATCCGGTTTATTTTTTCAATGGGTACATACTGAACGGGAATTTGGTTTTCTTTAATTATCGCATTGAGCTCATCAGATAATGAACTTTCTGATTTCCTGGCAATAAACACCCTGTCAATCTCAGCTCCTGATTTAATCGCTTCAATGACAGCCCGAATACCAAAAATAAAATCGTTTGGTTTTTCCAATTCCGTAAAAATAAATTAATAATACGCAGAATATATTTTGCCCCTTTTCCAGCTTTGCACCGCTTCCAGCCAAATGGAGGTCGAACTGGAGCTTCGGTCGAGCTGGTAATCTTCATAACTAAAGGGATTATCTTTCCTTTTAAATTTAAATTCCAATGGGGTATTTGATTTCCTGGTCCGGTATTTCCAAATCTCTTCGTCCGGAAATTTTTCGAGCATATCCGGGGGACCAAAAACAATGTAAATCATTCCCCTGTCTGTTTTCCAGCCTTCTTTGTAGGAGGTAAAGTAGAGATTGGAGTAAAGTACACGATTATAGTAAACCCTGATTAATTCACGTGCATCATCCATGTCATTTGCCATAGTGAGCCAGTAATTGTCAATGGCCAGCTTCCGGTTAGGTTCAAGACGGAGATCCCTGAACTCTGCGGTGGATGCCAGGTAAACCAGGGGTCCTAAAAGATCGCTTGCTTCCTGGATCTGAGGGAAGTTGTTTCCAAAATTATACAGGGTGCAACCCGATTCCGAATCCTTTTCCATTTTAAAGTTAAAGATCCCGGGCCTGGGTAAACTATATAGCATACTGTCGTTATAAGGCAGTGCATAGGAAGAGTCGGGGAAAGTTTTCATTTGTATATTTGGTGCCGCACTAAAAATAGGTCTTGGAAGGGTGCGGTCGAGGGAGTAATAATCGACGTAAATACTATCATATCCGAGTTGATTAAATTCTATTTTAAATTCAGCCTGGCTCGGAAAAACATCTGTAAAGCTGGGGTAACCTGATTTAGGAAATATTACCCGGAAATTTGGACTGCTGAATCTGCTTTTTTTATCCAGAACCAGGTATTTCCTGTTTTCGTTTCCTCTTGTAACATCCTTTACGATAATTTCTATTATATATCTGGATCCAAAATAGGCTTTCAGGGGAAGGGCGGTAAAATAACTGGTCCGGACGTCCTTTCTGTACAGGAATTTTCTAAAACTGGCTGAGTCACGCAGAACCAGATTATTGCTGTTATCCTCCACATGAAAAATAGAAAATTCAATTCCAAGGATGGCCCTGGATTCACTCATTTCATTTGCTTCACTGAAAAGCAATTCCGAAGGAGAAATTCGAAGGTAAATGATACTGGATGAATCATTTATATTATGAATATTAAAAAGGGGATTCAGGTTCGATCTGCTGGGATTATAAATATTCGACAGATCCCCGTCATTTAATTGAATTTTTTTGCTTTGTGTACAGGAATTCAATAATAAAAAGATTATCAATGAAATAAACCCGGTATATGTTAAAAATTTTCCCACTTAACTAAATTAATTAAAAACTTTGTTCCTGCAATTTTTCCATCTGCAACTGAGCTTCTTCCCATTGATTCATATAGATTTCAAGCTTGCTCTGAAGTTTTTCATAGGATTTAAAATTATCCTGCTCTATTAATTCCTGGTTGTTTTGCATTTTCTGATTGAAAGCTTCAATTTCAGTTTCACAATTGGCTATCTTATTCTCAAGCTCCTGTATTTTTGTTTTAAGCTTTCTTAAGCTTTTTTCAAATTCTTTCTTTTTTAAATAATAATCCTTGTTTTTCGATGCATCTGTATTTTTATCCGGAATATTTTCTTTTTCATTTTTTCTTTCCAGTTCTTTAAGTGATTCTAATTTCTTTCTCTTCAGGAAATCATATATTCCTCCTAAATGTTCCTTAACCTTATTATTTCTGAATTCAAATACCTTGTCCACCAGACCATCCAGGAAATCCCTGTCATGAGAAACCACAATTAATGTACCATCGAAGCTTTTCAGAGCATTTTTTAAGATATCTTTAGAACGCATATCAAGATGATTCGTAGGTTCATCCATCATAAGCAGATTATGTTCCTGCAGGAGTAAACTTGCCAGGGAAAGTCTGCTTCGTTCCCCTCCCGACAATACCTTGACTTTTTTATCCACATCTTCACCACTGAATAAAAACCCACCAAGAATATCTCTGATTTTTGAGCGGATATCTCCTACTGCAACCGCATCTATGGTTTCAAAAACGGTTTTCTTTTCATCCAGTAATTCATCCTGATTCTGGGCGAAATAACCCAGATCCACATTATGTCCAATAGTCAGACTACCTTTAAAATCCAGTTCTTTTGCAATAATTTTTGACAAAGTGGTTTTTCCTTCACCATTCTTCCCCACAAAAGCCACTTTTTCCCCTCTTTCAATAATCAGATCAATCTCATTCAGAACAGTATTCTTTCCATAGGCTTTGGATAAAGACTCGGCTTTTATTACCACCCGGCCGGACCGGGGCGCCGGGGGGAATTTTATGTTCAATGCCGCTTTTTCTTCCTCTTCAATTTCAATTCGTGCAAGTTTATCCAATTGTTTTACCCTGGATTGAACCTGGACAGCCTTTGTAGCTTTGTAACGAAACCTTTCAATGAAATCCTCCGTTTCTTTGATCATTTTCTGCTGGTTTGAAAAGGCAGCCATTTCATGTGCTCTTCTTTCGGCGCGCAATTCCATAAATTTTGAATAGGCAACACGATAATCGATAAGCTTTGCCAGGGAAATCTCAATGGTCCGGTTTGTAACTTTATTCAGAAATGCCTTATCATGGGAAATGAGAATCACTCCCCCGGGGTAAGTATAAAGATAGTCCTCCAGCCACTGAATCGAGTCAATATCCAGGTGATTGGTGGGTTCATCAAGCAGGATAAAATCCGGTTTTCTTAGCAGAATTTTTGCCAGCTCGATTCTCATTCTCCATCCCCCGCTGAACTCCGAGCTTGGCCGGTTCATATCAGATGATTGAAACCCAAGTCCCAGCAAGGTTTTCTCCACATCAGCATGGAGCTTATTTCCTCCCAGAACTTCAAATTGTTCGTTTAAATGAGAAAGCTTATCAATCTGATCAAGGTAAGTGTTGGATTCGTAATCTGTCCGGGTTGAAATCTGAAAATTTATTTCATTTATTTTTTTTTCAAGTTTTAATACCTCTTCGAAGGCATTCATGGTTTCATCATAAACGCTTTTACCATCCTGATGAGTCATTTGCTGTGGCAGATATCCCAGGCTTGATTTAGAAGATTTTACCACTTTTCCTTCACTGGGTTCCGTCAGACCAGCAATTATCCTCATCAGGGTTGTTTTTCCTGCGCCGTTTCTCCCGACCAGACCAATTCTCTCTTTTGGTCCCACCTGCATCGAAACAGAATTAAGCAGAACAAAACCTCCAAAACGCACAGAAATATTATCTAATGAAATCATTTCCTAAAGTTGACAGATTAAATGAACAAAAAGTATGCTTATTGGTTTATTTTAAGAGTTTATTAACAAATTTGCAAAATAAGCTTAAAGGATTGTAAAAATGAAAAAAACTATGAGCTATTTTATTATCGGATTATTTGCAGGACTATTGATTGCCGGATTCTTAATCTTCAAATTAAGTCCGGGAATTATTTTAAAAGAAAACGAAAGCAAATATGGTTTCGAGGAATCAATTTCAAAACTGGAAACAGTCATCCAGGAAAATGGCTGGAAAATCCCTGCCAGTCATGATCTGCAGGCAACCCTTCTGAAACATGGAAAATCAAAAGTCAACAAGGTGGTTGTGATGGAAATTTGCAATCCTGACCTGGCTGAAAAGATCCTCCTTTCAGATGATGAAAGGGTGGTATCCAACCTGATGCCTTGCAGAATTGCGATTTATGAAAAAAATGACGGGAAAATTTACTTTTCCAGGATGAATTCAGGTCTGCTTTCAAAAGCAATGGGTAAAATTACAAGAAAGCAGATGGCCATAGCAGCGGCAGATACTGAAAAATTTCTTCAGCTTATAAAAAAATAAGAAGTTTCCATTCTCATTTAAATGATGTAATTTCGCAAACTCATAAAATTACATATATTGGGAAGAGCGAAAAAACCCTTTTTTGAAAAGGTAGTCATTACAGACATAGGAGCTGAAGGAAAAGCCATTGCAAAGGTTGATGACAAGGTCATTTTTGTAAAAATGGTTGCACCGGGTGATATTGTAGACCTTCAGGTAACGAAAAAACGTAAAAAATATATGGAGGCCAAAGTTATGGCTTTCCATAAGCACTCTGAACTTAGAGTGGAACCCTTTTGCAGTCATTTCGGAACTTGTGGTGGCTGTAAATGGCAACATCTGCCTTACGACGAACAACTGAAATTCAAGGAAAAACAGGTTCAGGACGCACTTCAAAGAATTGGTAAAATTGCCTTCCCGGAAATCAAAGCCATTTTAAGGTCTGAAAACGAAACTTTCTATCGTAATAAACTGGAATTCAGCGCTTCATCCAACCGATGGATGACAGAAGAAGAAATTCAAAGCGGGAAAGTTTTTGAAGAAACGAGGGCTCTGGGTTTTCATGTTCCCGGACTTTTTGATAAAATTGTAGACATTGAAAAATGCTGGTTGCAGGAAGATCCCAGCAATAACATCAGAAATGTCATAAAGGAATTTTCCATAAAAAATGATTTTGAATTTTTTAATCCCAGGGAACAATCCGGATTTTTAAGAAACCTGATTATCAGGACCAGCACCAGCGGTGAAGTAATGGTGATCGTCGTTTTTAAAAGGGAAGACCAGGAAAAGAGAATGGCTTTGCTTGATCATTTGATAGCTGAAGTTCCCGGGATAAGTTCCTTATTCTATGTTATTAATGAAAAATTAAATGACACGCTTTACGACCAGGAATTAATCGTTTATAAAGGTAAGGATCATATAATAGAAAATATGGAGGACCTGAAATTTAAGATCGGTCCAAAATCTTTCTTCCAGACGAACACCAGACAATCTCTTCAACTTTACAGGATTACAAGAGAATTTGCCAGACTGGGCGGTAATGAGCTGGTATATGATTTATACACCGGGACCGGAACGATTGCAAATTTTGTGGCAAAGCAGGCCAAAAAGGTAATTGGAATTGAATCTGTTCCTGAGGCTATAGAAGATGCCAAAACAAATTCCGAAATCAATAACATTCGCAACACTGACTTTTTTGCCGGAGATATGAAGGATCTCTTCAGTGATGAATTTGTTCAGGAAAAGGGAAAACCAGATGTAATTATTACAGATCCGCCACGGGCAGGGATGCACACCAGGGTGGTAGAACAGATTCTAAAGCTGGAAGCTAAAAGGATTGTGTATGTGAGTTGCAATCCGGCAACACAGGCCCGTGATCTGCAATTACTGGATGAGAAATATAAAATCAGGGCTGTCCAGCCGGTGGATATGTTTCCCCATACCCATCATGTTGAAAATGTAGTCTTACTGGAAATCAGAACTAAAGCCTAGCGATATTTACGCGGAACTTTTGCATCCGGCCAGCTACTCCGGAAATCTTTCCAATAATCATTAATGGTTGATTTAATATCCTTGTGAAGGATAAGAATCCCAAACAGGTTAGGAATCGTCATAACAGCAATGGTGATCAGGGAAAAGTTCCATACTATGGTTGTATCGGTAAAAGCCGCAAAAAAGAAAGCAATTACATAAACAAGCCTGTAGAGCATCACCCATTTGGAGCCAAAAAGATAGGTTACGGCCCTTCCTCCGTAGTACGACCATGAAATGGCAGTTGAAAACGCGAACAGAAGTAAACCAATGGAAATAATATACTGACCATAGTCACCCAGGAAGCTTCTTTTAAAGGCTTCGGTTGTAAGTGGAGCACTGTGAATGAGTGAATTCCCCCATATTTCCACATGTTCAAAACCTTCCCTTTCAATTTCACCTTCCACAACCGGTAATGATCCTGTATATAGGGTTTTACCCTTTCTAAATTCAACATTTTCAGCAAGAGAATTTGCATGCAGGAAACTTACGTCATCTTCAACCTTTCCTTCCACTATATTTAACTCACCGGTGAAATGAAGAATTTCCTCCATATTAAAAATATGATTTTGAAGTGTAAGTTTTCCTTCTTCTGTCTGGTCGGTATAATTCCCGGCTAAAATCTCCAGATCAGCATCCTCAAAACGGTTATGGAGTTTTTCATTCCAAACCCCTGAAGAGAGCAGTACCAGGCCGGTCAGGCTGCAAATAATAATCGTGTCAATGAAAGGTTCAAGTATGGCAACCATGCCCTCTGAAACCGGTTCATGAGCTTTCGCTGCTGAGTGAGCAATTGGGGCTGATCCCTGACCTGCTTCGTTGGAGAACAATCCCCGGTTTACCCCTTTATTAAAAGTGAATGCAAATCCTGCCCCCAGGAATCCACCTATGGCAGCGCTTCCGGTAAAGGCATCCTTAAAGATGGAAACAAATGAAGGAATAATGTTTTCATAATTCGTAAATATTACAAACAGGGCTCCAATAAAATAAATCAGTGCCATTGCAGGTACCAGTGTGGAGGTAACCCTGGCGATTCGTTTGATCCCCCCAATAATAACTGCTCCCAGTAAAACTGCAAGAACTCCTCCGGTCACTACCTTATTCAGACCGAAGGTATCAAACATAGCATCAGAAATAGAATTTATCTGGGGCAGACTTCCGGTTCCAAAAGAAGAAAGGATAGTGGCAAATGCGAAAAAACCACCCAGCCATACGCCGGTTTTTATCAGTTTCCCTGATTTGGTTTTAATGTTCAGCCGTTTATTCATATAGTACATAGGACCACCAGAGATGGAGCCATCAGGCAAAATATCCCTGTATTTATGAGAGATGGTCACTTCCACAAATTTTGTGGTCATACCCAGCATAGCTGTAACCAGCATCCAGAAAAGGGCTGCAGGTCCTCCAAGATGGATCGCCAGTGCTACCCCGGCAATGTTTCCGGTTCCAACTGTTCCGGACAAGGCGGTAGTCAAGGCCTGAAAATGGGAGGTGTCCCCGATATCATCTTTTTTATCATATTTCCCGCGGACTATACGGAATGCATGTTTAAAATACCTTATTTGTGGAAATCCAAGGTAGATAGTAAAAAACAAACCTGTGCCCAGTAAAAAGAACACAAACCATTGGTGCCCCCCAATATACTGATCGGCCCAAAGTAGAAAATTATTTACTTGTTGCATTTGCCCGCAGTTTTTTTGAATGAAAGGCAAATATAAAAAAAAGATGCGTCTAATGGCGCATCTTAAAAATTTAGCTTAATACATCCGGGACTATTTCTCTTTTACGGCTTTGGATTTAATCTTATCCTCAATTGTCAATCCTTCCAGAACTTCAATATTAATACCATCCGAAAGGCCGGTTTTGATAAAGCGTTTCTCAAAAACCTGGTCCAGAATTTCGACTTCAACAAAAGATGAGTCATTTTCAAATTTGATAAGGCTTTCCGGCACAACCAGCACACTATCACGTCTTTCCAAAACTATGTCAGCATTTGCCGAATACCCGGAGCGTATAAAGAAGTCTTCTCTTAGTTTTACTGCTGCCTTAATTTCAAACTGAATAGCCCCGTTTTCCTCGATTCCCTTGGGAGCTATAAATTCAAGGAATGCATCAAAATGGGCATCTTCAATTGCTCCAATGGAGATATCCAGGTTCATTCCCTGGGTAATTTTTCCTACTTCAGTCTCATCTACTTTGCCTTCAAAAACCATTTCACCCATATCAGCTACAAGCGCAATGGTAGTGCCTTCACTAAATGTATTGGTTTCAATGACCGAATTACCTTCCTCCACAGGAATATCCAGGATCATTCCATTAATGGTTGAACGAATTAGGGTATTTGTCGTTTCATCCGAATTGCTTACTGCTCCCTCCCTGATGAGTTGAAGATTGTTTTTTGCTGCATCAAGTTCCTCCCTTGCATTGGCATATTCCAGTTCATATTTCTGAAATTCAGCTTCCGGGATAACCCCCTGGTC
>CBDUPM010000098.1:0-8214 GCA_965369105.1 uncultured Bacteroidales bacterium
ACCTCCATCAACTTAAAAGAGAAATTAAATAATGGATTTGGGTTATTACATTTTATTGGACATGGCGGTTACCAATCCCTGAACATGGAATCAGGAAATGTATTTGGACCAGATGATGTGCTGAACCTTACCAATCAGGTAGGCGGAATCGTTTTAACCAACGCTTGTTATACAAATGCCTTTGATATAGCCGAACCCTCTTTGAGTGAGGCGTTTATAAGAAATCCAGTAGGAGGTTGTGTGGCATATTTTGGAAGTTCACGTTACTCATTTGGGAATGCAGACCCATCCCGTGAACTGGGTGCCTCTCTAAAATATAATGCTAAATTCTTTGATTATATATTTAGCAAGAAATTGTCAGGATCCATGACCTTTGGTGAAATCACTACTTTTACAAAAAATCATTTCTCTGACTACGGATTATCCAACCGTCATTTTCCTTACCTGCTGTATGCTATCAATCCGGTTGGAGATCCTGAATTACCATTATACAAGGGGACTCCCAGAGTTTTTAATAATATCAGAATCTATGAAATAGATAATTTATTATACGTTCATACAGGGGGGGTAGAAAACAGCAGAATTTGTATAACAAGTCTTGATATGAGCGATGGATTTAAAAGATTGGCTGATAAGGTATCCTTTCATACATTTGAAAACCTTCCCGACCAGTTTCAAATTACTATCACTGCTCCGAATTATAAACCCTATATCTATTATTCCGGAAATACTTCAGACAATTCATCAAATATTAGAGCATTTATTAATGTTTTTCCCAATCCTGCAGGCGATTATATTCAAGTTGATTTTAACCTGTCTGAAGGCCAACTCTATATCTATGATATAAATGGAAAACTGTTGAAAGAACTCGCAGTAGAAACAGGAACTTCCACCATCAATATTTCTGATTTACCAGAAGGTGTTTTGATGTTTAATTTTATAGCAAATGAAGGGATTGCATGGTTTAAAATAGTTAAATAGTGCAAGGTACCTGGAAGGCCTCATTCTTCCCTAATAATTGTTGTTCTGTCTCGTAAACAAAAAGAGTTCCAAGGGTTTTTTTCTTTACCGCTTTATCAATTTTTTTTCTGATTCAATAATTGAACATATTGAACACTATTGATGCATTTGTTCATTCCTGAATCATTATTTCACTTGTTCGCATAACCAGTTAGATTAATTGTGGGTCTTACATTATAAATTTGATTTTATAAAAATCAATAAAGAAATAATGAAACCAACTAAAGCCGTTACTTTCTATTTAATTTTCAGTTTACTGACATTGCTTTCTCAACAGGTAATCGCAAAACCGAAGGTTATCAAATTAGTTTGTGAATATCACAACAATCCCATCGGAATTGATATTGAAAAGCCACGTTTCAGTTGGCAGATTTTATCTGATGAAGAAAATGTTGTTCAGACAGCCTATGAAATCAGAATAGCTGATTCACCGGAGGGATTTAATAAAAAAAGTAATCTGCTTTGGAAAACAGGTAAGGTTGAAAGTAATCAGTCGGTTCATGTGGAATACAAAGGGCAAGCCCTGAAATCAATGCAAAGGGCCTACTGGCAGGTAAGAGTTTGGGATAATAAAGGAAAAGCATCGGACTGGAGCGAACCTGCATTCTGGGAAACCGGTATTTTGAGTGCCGGGGAATGGAAAGCTTCATGGATTACCATGAATGAGGATGTCTCTGAAGAATCCCTGCCCGTTCAATATTACCGAAATGAGTTTAGCTGCTCAAAGGAAATTGAATCAGCAAGAGTTTATGTAACCTCTTTGGGTATATATCAGCTTTTTTTAAACGGCGAAAAAGTAGGGGATCAGCTTTTTACCCCCGGATTTACAAGCTACAAAAAACGGGTACAATATCAAACTTACGATGTAACTTCTATGCTTCAAAAAAACAATGCCATCGGAGCCATGGTGGGTGATGGCTGGTACCGCGGCTACCTGGGATGGAAGGGCGGAAAAAGCTTTTATGGCGACCAGCTTGCATTGTTACTTCAAATGGAAGTGACCTATACCGATGGTACCAGGGAAACGATTTCATCCGGCGAAAACTGGAAAGTATCTTACGGAGCCATTTTAGAGTCGGATATCTATAACGGTGAAAAATATGATGCACGAAAAGAAATGAGAGGATGGGCAAGTACCGGTTTTAATGAAAGCAAATGGGCGGATGTGAAAGTCCTGGAACAGTCCAAAGAAGGACTGGTTGCATCAAATGGATTGCCGGTCCGTGCAATTGAAGAAATCAAACCCATTGAAATTATAACAACCCCAAAAGGTGAAGTAGTTATGGATTTGGGGCAGAATATTGTCGGCTATGTCCGGATGAAAGTTGAAGGAGAAGCCGGTGATAAAGTGATACTGCAATTCGCAGAAGTGCTGGATAAGGATGGAAACTTTTATACCAAAAATCTTCGTGCAGCCGAGGCTACAGACACCTATACCCTGAAAGGAGGTGGCGTAGAAGTTTACGAACCTTATTTTACTTTTCACGGTTTTCGTTTTGTAAAACTGGAAGGCTATCCGGGAGAATTGACAAAGGATAAAATTACAGGAATAGTAATTCATTCTGATATGAAACCAACAGGGAATTTTTCCTGTTCCGATCCTTTGATCAACCAATTGCAAAGTAATATCCAATGGGGACAACGCGATAACTTTTTAGATATACCCACCGACTGTCCGCAACGCGACGAACGGGTGGGATGGACCGGCGATGCACAGGTATTCAGTATGACTGCCGCCTTCAATTTTGGAGTGGCTCCCTTCTATGATAAATGGCTAAAAGATCTGGCTTTGGATCAATTAGAAAATGGTGAAGTTCCAAACGTTGTTCCAGATATATTGCAAAATAAACAAAGTGGAGCAACAGGTTGGGCTGATGCCGCTGTTATAGTGCCATGGACAGTTTACCGGGCTTATGGCGACAAACGAATTCTTGAGCAGCAATATTCCAGTATGAAAGGCTGGATAAATTACATGAAAAAACATGCAGGTGACGATTATCTTTGGAATCAAAGACGGCATCAGTGGGGCGACTGGCTGTCTTATCATTCTGACAGCCCTGCATATCCGGGTGCATATACCGAAACCGATTTAATTGCTACAGCCTATTTCAGTTATTCAACTTCTATCATGGCCAAAGTGGCTCACATCCTTGGAAAAACAGAGGATGCAAAGGAATTTGAAACCCTGGTAGGTAAAATCAAAGCAGCATTTGCATACGAATACATTACTCCAAACGGACGTTTGGTTTCGCATACACAAACCGCTTATGCCATGGCACTTTCATTTGATTTAATGCCGGAGGGTTTGCGTCAAAAAGCAGCAGACCATTTTGCTGCAGAAGTAAAAAAGTTTGGTCATTTAACAACGGGTTTTCTGGGAACACCCCTGCTGTGTAGTACACTTTCATCCATCGATCGTGATGATCTGGCTTTCATGTTGCTGAACAGAAAAGAATTTCCCGGTTGGTTATATCCGGTTACGATGGGTGCTACAACAATTTGGGAACGTTGGGACACACAGAAACCGGATGGTACCATTATAGAAGGAATGAACAGTTTCAACCATTATGCCTACGGAGCAATTGGAGAGTGGCTGTACAATCATGTTGCCGGACTGAGTATCGATGTGGAGAATCCGGGTTATAAACACATTTTATTTCATCCTCATCCAGGAGGTGGTTTAACAAATGCTAAAGCAGAACTGGAATCGATATACGGTCCGGTTAAATCAGCTTGGGAAATAAAAGATGAGAAGTTCGTATACGAGATAGCAATTCCTGTAAATACAACGGGAACGGTAACACTTCCGGGAGCCTTGAATAAAAACGCAGGTCTCAACTCAAAACTATTATCCAAAGAATTCAATCAGAATATTAGAGAATCAGGTAATGATCTGATTGTCACTTTAGGATCAGGAAATTATCGCTTTGAATATTTATTAAATTAATAAAATTATAGTATGAAGATTAATTTATTTCTCTCCATTACTCTGTCTTTACTTATTCAAAGTTTGACTTTATTTGCTCAAAGTACAAAATTCAATGCCCCCCTTGTGGATGATCAGGTGGTTTTCGAAGAAAAAGGTGGAATGGTTGCCGTTGAAGCTGAATTTTTCTACAAACAAAGCTTGTCAGATATCAGAGAGTGGTTTCGAACATCCAAGGATGAGTCTCCCAGGATTGGTCGGGATGACGATCCACAACACCTGTATGGCGCCAGTAATAACGCATATATTGAAATATTACCGGATGAAAGGGTTACCCATTCTGATAAATTAGTACATGGTGTAAATTTTTCAAATGAAGCAGGTAAAATGGCGATCGTTCATTACAAAGTAAAAATTAATACTCCCGGCAGATATTATGTTTGGGTACGTGCTTTTTTTACCGGAGGTGAAGATAATGGAATTCATGTGGGCCTGAATGGTCAGTGGCCTGAACACGGACAAAGAATGCAGTGGTGCGACGGCAGGGGACATTGGACATGGGGAAGCAAACAAAGAACTGATGAAGTTCATTGCGGGCTTCCCTATGAAATATATCTTGATATTGATAAAGCCGGAGTGCACGACATTCAATTTAGCATGCGTGAAGATGGTTTTGAAATGGACAAGTTTATTTTAACAAACGAAAAGGATTATGTGCCCATCGGGAAAGGTCCTGAGCTGGTTCTCGCTCAAGGAGAATTACCAGCCCCATTCCCCGCAGTGGAAGCACCTGCAGTTCCAAAATCGTATTTCAATAATATTTCTGCATCCTTGCCGGAGAATAAATCTATAGCTTCTCAGGAATTTCCTGCAGATGGAACCCATTTTTATAAGAATGGTAAAAACTGGCTGGCAATTAATCCGGATGAATTCAAAGAGGCAACCACAAGCACAGTATTTAATTTTGAAAGCGGAAAGTATGATGTTGTATTTGTTGGTGTAGGGGAAAACGATGGAAGCTCAACATTCACAATATTAATTGATGGTCAGGAATTGGGAAGCTATTCACCTCCTTTAACTACCAGGCTATGGGAAGAAGGAAAAGATTTTAATGGCTTATGGGAGAATGTCAAACTAAATAAAGGAGATAAAATTACTGTAATTGCCAAAGTGGGTAGCGATGGGGGTGAATGGACCCGTGGCCGCTGGGCAGGGATCATTTTTACACCTGTGGGAAAAGGAAAAGAAGTACAGGAAGCCCCTTCTACATGGGATTTGGTTTTGTAATTAAATAAATCACAGACAATGAATTACAGATACTTAACAGTTTTATTAGCTATTGGATTATTTGCTTGCAGTAATCTTATTGCTCAAACCGAAGACGAAAACATTCTACGTGAGATTAAGGTATTGACTTATAAAGGTTTTGAAAATGCCGATAAAATTGTAGATGTAAAGCTTGATTTTAATCACAACTGGAAATTCAATTTGGGCGAAAATCCTGGTTATGAGAAAACTGAATATGATGATTCAAATTGGAGAACGCTTTCGCTACCTCACGATTGGTCGGTAGAAGGCAAACCGGAAAAAGAGAACCCAAGCAGTGTGCGCGGAGGATTTTATCCCATGGGTAAAGGGCATTACCGCAAAACATTTGTATTAGACGAATCCGCCAGGGGTAAGCGAATAAAAATCAGGTTTGATGGGGTTTATATGAATTCTACGGTATGGCTGAATGGAATGATGCTGGGTAATCGCCCCTACGGATTTAGCACCTTCGAATACGACCTGACACAATATTTAAATTTCGACGGAGAAGAAAATGTTCTTGCTGTTGAAGTTGACAATTCTGTTCAGCCTAATTGTCGTTGGTACACAGGTTCAGGGATCAACAGGAATGTGCATCTCTATATCATGGAGCAACAGCATTTTCAGTCCTTCGAAACTTTTTTTCGTACCCTTTCTCTCGACGGAAATACAGCCAAAGTTAGAGTGGATTGCCAGGTGATCTCCAACAACTATCCAAAAAGTGAACGAATAAAATTTCAGCTCTTGCCATCAAGTGTGAATTACATTAATAAGGATGCTAAGATTTTACTCAGCCTTAAAGATAAAGATGGCAGGAAAGTAGCTGAAACAATCACAGAATTCAGCTTACGCGATTTCGAAGAAAAGAATTTCAGTTTTGATTTGCAGGTTGAAAATCCCGATTTGTGGTCGGATACTAATCCAAGCCTCTATAAACTGGAGCTTAAATTGCAAGTGGATGGAACTACAGTAGATACTGAAAATATTAAGGTTGGAATTCGCAAGATAGAATTCAGCAGCGAACAGGGAATGTTGGTGAATGGCAAAAAGGTGATTGCAAGAGGTGTATGCCTTCATAAAGATGCTGCTTCCTTTGGAACTGCTGTACCTAAAGATGTTTGGCGCTTCCGTTTGGAGAAATTAAAAACTATGGGTTGTAACGCCATCAGAACTCATGGCCCGGTCGACCCGGTATTTATTGAAGTGTGTGATGAACAGGGATTCTATATGATGTCGGAGGCTTTTGATGAGTGGGAAAAGAGCTGGGAGTATGGTTTATCTGAAAGTCCAAGCGGGAAATTACCCTACACTTATCATAAATACTTCAATCAGTGGGCGGAAACCGATTTGAAAAGCATGATTAAAAGGGACAGAAATCACCCATCTGTTTTTATTTACTCTATAGGAAATGAAGTGCCGGAACAAAGATTTGCCAATGGACCGGAAACGCTTGTAAAACTCAGAGACTGGGCGCATGAAACAGACGACACACGCCCGACAACCGTAGGTTGTGACTGGTCGCTTTGGGGCAATCAAACCGGATTTATGGACTCCATGGATATTGCCGGTTACAACTATCCTGACCGATATTATCCGGAACACTATGTGGAGCAACATGAACAATATCCGGATAGAACATTGCTCGGAACCGAAAACTATATTACCCTGAAAAACTGGTTGGCTGTGCGTGATAATCCTTTTGTAGTTGGCATGTTTTTATGGGTGGGGATCGATTATCTCGGGGAATCGCACCGATGGCCACGCCGTAGCTGGGAGTGGGGATTAATTGACCTGGCTACTTTCGAAAAAAGCATGTACTACTATTGGCAGGCTTTCTGGTCGGAAAAACCAATGGTTCACACAGCAGTACTTCTAAAGGATGCTAAAGCATTTAAATGGAGACCTTACGATATGCGTTCGCATTGGAACTTTGAAGGTAAAAATGTGGACACCGTTTTTGTCTTCAGTAATCAGCCTGAAGTAGAATTGTTTCAAAATGGTAAAAGTCTGGGCCGGAAAAAAGTCAATCCCGATACCTATAAAGCCGTATATGTGGTCGGGTTTAAAAAAGGAAAACTGGAATCAAAAGCCTACAATGGAAAAAATCTGGTAGCCGGTCATATTCTTGAAACAGCAAAAGAAGCCAGGCAATTGGGAGTAATTAACCAGCGTTCCAATGCAAAATTAACTGAGGATGAATTGTTATTCCTGACCATAGAAGTACAGGATAAAAAAGGAATTCGTTCACCTTATGCCGACGACGAAGTTACAGTTTTGGTAGAAGGAGGAGAACTGACAGGCCTCGACACAGGAGATCCATTTAGCCATGAATTATTCAAGCAGAATAAACGTAAAGCATACCAGGGACGTTTATTAGCAACGGTTCGACCAAATGGAAAGGGAGAACTGAAGGTAAAATGCAGCGCACCGGGACTCGAAGAAGATGAATTTGTGGTTGAAATAAAATGACAATTCAAAGCTCACAATAATTTTTTAAAAGCTAAGAAATGAACAAAATTGGATTCATGATTATAGGAGTGTTGCTTGCATCGGGTAGTCTTTTTGCACAAAAAATAAATCCTCCTGCCGGCCGTATTGCAATCATAGCCGATGGAAACTCTCCCGACCCTGATGATCTTGGAGGAACAGCCGTTTCCATTGCCCTGTTGCAGGCATCCGGCCTCGCGGAACGCCTGGTGCATTATTCCCACAGTTGTGATTTGGTGCGTGTAAACCGGATATCAGAAAAAGCCGAAGTGGAGAGACATGCCTTAATGCAATCAAGCTGTGATGTGACAGCCAGACGCTGGGGTGGTTTTGAAAATCTTACATTTTATGATGCAAAATGGCAACTCGATGAAACCATCAAAGATCTGGTGAAAGCCATTAATGCATCAACTGTGGAAGATCCACTCTGGATTATAGAAGCCGGAGAACCGGATATAATTGGTTTTGCCCTG
>CBDUPM010000099.1:0-8189 GCA_965369105.1 uncultured Bacteroidales bacterium
AGTCTACGGCAAGAACAGTTCCCCGATTTTGATGGGTTCTATAAAATATTCAAAGAAATAGCTCAATCCAAACCAAATAAACTCCATGCAAAGTTTTTTAACAATGCATTTTCTGCACTTGGCGATAAAAAGAAAATTCCCTTTTTCATAAAGAACTGGCTTGGATGTTTTAATATATAAAATGTCTGTATCCAGATTTCTAACATCTTCCCTGAAAAATCCTCCCTGTAATCCTGTTCCCTGGGATTCAATAACTTCCCCACCCTCTACATAAAAATTAAAGTCGGGAGAAATATATTTATCATACCTTCCGGTTGATGGATTAAAAAATGAAAATTCAATGGGAGAAATCCTGTAGTTTCCTCCATGCCTGGGAATTACATCAAATTCGAACAAAACATTGCCACTGGTTCCATTTAAATCATGGTCTAGTTTACTGGATTTTCGGGGTTCAAGCAACTCCAGGTCTTTTGGGAAATCAATTTCCAGAGGTACAATAAGATTCAGGTTCCCTGTTCCGCTTATTCTTACTTTAATGGCAAGGGATTCATTTACTTCAATGGAATCCTTTGTCATCTCAGCCTTTACAGTGAAATTACCCACAGCTCCCTTGAAACTTTCAGGAGCCCCGGCAGGAAGGGGTTTTACCCTTACAGAAACAGAATTTGACCGGATGGATGCGGGAGTATTCTCATATTGTTGAAAAGGACTGTCGAAAAATGGATCATCAAAAACACTTCTTCTCCGGTTTCTCACCACCTTCTGGATATTCACATCCATATTATAAGGACCAAGTTTCAACTCCCCCTTTCTTTGTGCCGTAAGCAATTCCCTTGCAATTACCTGTGAACGGTACTGGTAGCCTTCCAAAACTTCATTTTTGGCAAAATTGTCCCCTTCCAGCTTTTCAACCCAAAAGCCTTCATGTGACATTTCCGGGAATTTCGTTATTTGCATTCTTTCTCTTACCATGACTTTGGAAGAAAGTACAATTTGTTCTCCTTCATAAATACTTCTCCTGGAAGGAATAAGCTGAAATATGATTCCTGAGGGATTACTTTCGTCCAGTCCGGCCTGGGCTGCTTCAACAACCTTTATTTTTACTTCATTGGAAATTAATTCCTTCCTGCCCACTTTTAAGGTCGCAGCCGGAATGGTATATTCTCCGGTATTTTCAGGAATAATTACATAAGTATAGCTAATATTGGTCACATTTGTCAGGCGTCCATTTACATTACTGCTTTGGTAGGAGACCATTTGGGATGGAGCTCCCATGATTCTCAAACCATCCGGAGTATTTAAAGAAATCTGCCCCTGTTCCTCGCAGGTAACAACATAATTAAAACCCTGTCCCTGAATTACAACTGAGGGAGCAGAAGCTTTAAGTTTTGTTTCCTGGGCCGAAACAATCTGGCAAACGGATAAAAATAATAAAATCAATAATACCGGAAGAGTTTTAGCCCTGTATATGAAATTGCTTTTCATGTTACCAATCTTTTTCTGATTTAACTTTTTTTACAGCCGCTTTCTTCTTTTCCAGTTTTTCCTTTACATCCTTTTCCTGTTGAGCTATTGCCTGTAATAATCTTTCCATATCCTCTTTTGAAAGTTCAACTGGCTTTTGCTGGTTCTGTTGGTCCTGTTGGTCCTGTTGGTTCTGTTGGTCCTGTTGGTTCTGTTGGTTCTGTTGGTCCTGTTGGTCCTGTTGGTTCTGTTGGTCCTGTTGGTCCTGTTGGTCCTGTTGGTCCTGTTGGTTCTGTTGGTTCTGTTGGTCCTGGTTTTGTTGTTGTTGTTTCAGTTTGGCCTGTGCATACGCCAGGTTGTAACGGGTTTCTTCATCCGTGGGTCTTAGCTTTAAAGAATTCTTGTAGGCCTCAATACTGGGTTCATACATTTGTTGCTGCAGAAGGTTATTTCCCAGATTGTGAAGAACATCTGCTGCTTTTTCCCGGTCGTCTAATTCCTCAAAAATCCCGGATAAAACTTTCCCGGCATCCTCATATCTTTCCTGCCGGTATAATGCATTGGCAAGATTATAACCGGCTTCAATGGAACTTGAATCTATTTCCAGAGATTTCAGAAAATCTATTTCAGCTTCGCTGTAAGATTCTTTATTATAATCTTTGATTCCCTTTCTGTTTAAGGACCTTTCTTTCTGAGCATCAGTCACAAGAAAAGAAAAAGTACATATTATTATTAAAAAAATTCTAATCATACTGTTTAAAATAGTTTTATTCTATCCAACCAGGTATTTTTCCTGGATAAGATTAAGCTCTCCAATATCAATAAAAATAATCCGATTCCGGCAAAATACTGATACCGTTCTATATATTCAGCGAAAACCTTTGCGGTATATTCTTCGGTTTCTATTTCATTTAATTTTTGAAGAAGTTGTTGCAATCCTGCCGTATTTTTGGCCGGGTAGTAAAATCCTCCTGAAACAGAAGCTATTTTCTTTAACCCGGTTTCATCCAGTTTACTTACCACCACATTCCCGTCCTTATCCCTTCTTACCTCTCTGCTACCGGGAAACAAAGGGATGGGAACCCCATCAGGATCTCCCAGGCCTATTGTATGTATAACAATACCTTTATCAGCGGCTTTCCTGGCAGCTTCAAAAGCATCATCCTCATGATTTTCCCCGTCAGTAATAACAATAATTGCCCTGGATTTACCGGACGATGCATTATCAGACTGACTTTCAGGACTGAAGGATTTTGATGCAAGTTCAATGGCTGATCCAACGGCTGTTCCCTGTCTGGAGACCATTTCTGTTGAAACGGAGTTTAAAAATAATCGGGCAGCCCCATAATCATTTGTGATAGGAACCTGGGTGTAAGCATCTCCTGCAAATACGATTAAACCGATTTTATCATTCTCCAGTTCATTCAAAAGCCTGTTAAGGGACTGTTTTGCCATCGTAAGGCGGTTGGGTTTTACATCCTCTGCCAGCATGGAATTGGAAACATCAAGTGCAATAATGATTTCCCTTCCTTTTTTCTGCACTTCTTTCAGTTTTGATCCAACCCTGGGGCCGGCCAAAGCAATTATCAGAAAGGTCAGTCCAAATAATAAAATAATAAATTTTAAAACCGGTTTAAACACCGAAGCCATGGGTACAAGTATGGCGCGAATATCCGGGGAAGCGAATTTATCCATGGACCTCCTTTTATTTCGCCTTGCAATTAAAAAGATTATAAACAAAAGAGGTAAAAGTCCGAGTGCATATAATATTTCTATTCTTTCAAATTTTAACATACTCAATCATTTAAGGAATTGTTCTTACTAAAGTTAAGCCCATGAGTATTTCTATTAAAATCAATAAAATACCGAGAGCAAGAAATAAAAAATACTCTTCCTGTTTCTTGCTGTAATCCTGAGTATCCAGAATGGTTTTTTCCATCTGATCAATTTCTGTATAAATATCCTTCAGGGATTTATTATCCGTTGCCCGGAAATATTTCCCCCCGGTTTTATTACTTATTTCCTTTAAAATATCTTCATCTATTTCAACCGGAACCTGCTGGGTTCTCATACCAAAAGCTGTCTGGACCGGCACGGGTGCTGTTCCCTGCGATCCGACCCCGATAGTATAAACCCTGATCCCGTATTCATTAGCAATATCAGCAGCTGTAAGGGGACCAATGGTTCCTGAATTATTAACGCCATCCGTTAGAAGGATAACCACTTTAGATACAGCATCACTTTCTTTTACACGGTTTACACTGGTGGCCAGTCCCATACCTATAGCGGTCCCTTCTTCAATCATTCCGAAGTCAAGATCCAGGACCTGTTTAACAACGACCGGCCTGTCTGATGTAAGGGGTGCGGCAGTAAAACTTTCACCGGCAAATGCAATTAATGCAAAGCGATCGGTTGGCCTTCCATTGATAAATTCTGCGGCCACTTCTTTTGCAGCTTCAAGTCTGTTCGGTTTTAAGTCCATTGCCCGCATACTGCCGGAAATATCAAGACAAAGGGTTATATCAATTCCTTCTGTTGTTGTCTCACGCCAGCTATCGGTTGATTGAGGTCGTGCAAGAGCCAGGATAATAAGTCCCAGTCCCAGAATACGAAAGGAGAACAGAATATGCTTCAAAATAAGCCTGAAAGGGATTCCTGTTGATTTTAAATTTCTAAAAGAAGACAAACTGATATCCGCAGTTTCACGGTTCTCCCTAAAAATATAATACAGGATTAATAAGGGCAGTGCTGCCAGTAAGAATAACAATCCGGGATTTGCAAAATCGTAATTAAACATCTTTCCTTACTTTTTTAATCTTCTTCTGACTTTAATGTTTCTACAGGTTTTGTTTTCTCAATGAGTATATAGGCCTGGCTCAGATTTGTTTCATTTTCAGTCGGAGAGGGATCTTCTTTCGCAAACTTCACCAGATCCGACAGGTTAAGCATGTTTTCCAGAATCTCCAAAAGATAATCATCGTCATAAGAATATTTCTTAAAATCTTCCAGTATTTCAGAAGTTATTGATTCCATCGCAGGAATTTCGAAACGCTCCTCAATATACATTCTTACAGTGTTGGATAATTCTGAATAGTATTCTTTAACCTTTCCCTGCTGCCATAGTTTTTCAGATTTTATTTTATCCAGTTTATTTATAGCCTTGACATGAGGAGGAATGCTAATTTCTTCAGACTCAAGTACAGGTTTCCTGACCAGGTAGTAATACACCAGCAGGATTATGATTAATACTAAGATCACTGCGGAATAAATCTTCCAGTAGCTCAATATTTCTTTCAGATTCAACGGACTTTTAAACAGGGGTTTAATATCCTTAATTTCACTGCTTGTGTCAATTTCGGGCGTATAGACTGAAAGCATTGTCGGAATTGTAAACAGGGTATCTGCCTTCATCCCATCATTAAAAAGGACCTCAATGGATGGGATTTTATAAATTCCCGAGTCAAAACTGGTAATCAAATAGGTAAAGTCATAGTTATAGGTTTCGCTTTTTCCTGAATCGATGACAGATTCGATAATTTCAATTCTTTCATCGAAGGCTTTTTCAATATCCGGTACAACAGAATTCAGAGGGCGAAGGGAACTAACCCGTATATTAAAATCCACCTGTTCGCCTATTTGAACAGAATCCCTTTCCAGCTCTGCAATAACTTCAGGTTTTTGAGCAGAAAGCAATGCACACATGAATAACATCAATAAAACAATTCCTGACCTCATCTATCTCCTTTTAAATATGTTTAATAATGGTATAACATAATCCTCTGTTGTGCTAATTCCTGCATAATCAATGGAATTCCTTGAAAAAAGGCGTTTGATATCCGCCTCATCCTCCTGCCATTTTTTTTCATAACTTTTTCTTACCGATTGTAAGGAGGTGTCAATCCATTTTGCCTGTCCTGTCTCCGGATCCCTGAATTTTGCCAGTCCAACCGGTGGTAGTATGGTTTCACGTGGATCATAAATTTTTAAAGCCACCAGGTCATGCTTTTTTCTTGCTACTTTGAGTGAATTCTCAAAATCAGGACTCATATAATCAGAAATAATAAAAGCTGTACATCGTTTTTTAATGACATTGCTAAGGAATTTCAGGGGTTCTGACAAATCTGTTTTCTGACTTTCAGGTTTAAATTCAATTAGCTCTCTGATAATGTGCAGGATATGTTTTTTCCCTTTTTGGGGAGGAATATATTTTTCTATTCTGTCACTAAAGAAAATAACGCCGATTTTATCATTATTATAAATCGCCGAGAAAGACAAAACGGCAGAAATTTCAGTAATTACATTTTTTTTCAGCATAGACACAGAACCAAAATTCCGTGATCCGCTAATATCGATAAGCAACATTACAGTCAGCTCTCTCTCCTCTTCATAAATCTTAATAAAGGGCCGATTATAGCGGGCAGTTACATTCCAGTCGATATTTCTTGTGTCGTCACCGTATTGATACTCACGGACTTCGGAGAAAGTCATTCCCCTGCCTTTGAATGCACTATGATATTCTCCGGCAAAAATCTGCCGGGTTAAACCTTTTGTTTTTATTTCAATGGTCCGTACTTTTTTTATGAGTTCGGACGTTTCAACCTGAGCCATTTTAAAATACCTGTTTTTTCAACTATTTTTTTTTTGTACGAAGTACGAAGTACCACTCTTTTTCTTCGAGGCTGATTGCATAGGTGGCACCATCGTTTTTATACTCCCAAATCATATCATCCTTTTTCTTATGTTTATCGTTCAACTCATCCAGAACGAAATCCCATTCAGAATAATCACATACCATCCGGGTATGCTCAGCAATATCATCTTCATTAAAGAAAACGATAAGGGTCTTAGTATCAGCATTATTCACAAATTTCAGGTAATTGAATTTCTGATTGACGGTCAAATTGTCAAAAAAGAAGCCGGATTTCCTGGCCAATACTTTAACGTTATCTTTATTCATCCCAATAAAATGTTGAGATTGAACTTCTGAAACGGAAAAGAACAAAAATAAACCTGCGTAAAGGAGTAATTTATTCATAAACCGGTATTTAAGGTACTTCAACTTTATTCAATATTTCCCGAATAATATCTTCGGTTGTAATATTTTCAGCTTCAGCTTCATAGGTCAGACCAATACGATGTCTCATTATATCAAAACAAACCGCTCTGACATCCTCCGGTACAACATAACCCCTGCGCTTAATAAAAGCATATGCCTTAGAAGCTTTCGCAAGATTTATGCTTGCACGGGGTGAAGCTCCATATTGAATCATATTCAAAAACCTCGCCAATCCGGCAGATTCCGGATCACGGGTTGCAAAAACTATATCGAGTATATAATTTTCAATCTTTTCATCCATATACACTTCACCGACTATTTGCCTTGCTTTCATAATGTCAGCTGGTTTAAGGATTCTGTTAGGGCTTGGAAATTCGGCCCCCAGGTTTTCCCTTAATATACTTCTCTCTTCTTCCTTGGTGGGATAACCGATAACCACCTTCATCATAAATCGGTCAACCTGTGCTTCCGGTAAAGGATAGGTACCTTCCTGTTCAATAGGGTTCTGGGTAGCAAGTACCAGGAAAGGTTTATCCAAACGGAAACTTTCTTCCCCGATTGTAACCTGTTTTTCCTGCATTGCTTCCAATAAAGCACTTTGAACTTTTGCGGGAGAACGGTTGATTTCATCGGCCAAAACTAAATTTGCGAAAACAGGACCTTTTTTTACGACGAATTCTTCTTTTTTCTGACTATAAATCATCGTTCCTATAAGGTCGGCCGGAAGTAAATCAGGCGTAAACTGAATTCTGCTGAATTTAGCATCAATCGTATCTGCAAGGGTTTTAATTGAAAGAGTTTTTGCAAGTCCGGGAACTCCCTCCAGTAAAACATGACCATCAGATAAAAGTCCGATTAAAAGCCGTTCAAGCAAATGCTTTTGCCCAACAATAACTTTTGAAAGTTCAATATTAATCAGGTCGACAAATTCGCTTTCCTGTTTAATTTTTTCATTTAATTCTTTGATATTTACCTGTTCACTCATAAGTTTTACAATTTATTAAAAAAAACCATACAAAAGTCAGAAAAATTTCCTTATCCCCCAAATACAAAACACCATTAAATGCCCCATTTTACAAGGGAATCATAAATTTTCATGTTAAAAAATGTTAAAGCTTTATCTTAAAGAAATTAATTATTCGAACGAGGGTTTAAATGCTTTTTTTAAATTTACCTGAAAAACAAAGAATTTTGAAAAGATATATCATTGAACTGGCATATTCGGGTAAAAATTACCATGGGTGGCAAAATCAACCCAATGCCATTACCGTTCAGGAAGTCTTGGAAAAAGCGATTTCTACGATTCTGGGTACTGATATATCACTTACCGGAGCCGGCAGAACAGACAGCGGGGTCCATGCTTCATATTTTGTTGCCCATTTTGATTGCGAAAGTCATTTTAATTGCGGGAAATTAACCCATAAGCTCAACCGCTACCTCAAAAAGGATATTAGTGTTTTCGCTGTTAAAGATACTTCGGGAGAATTTCATGCACGTTTTGAAGCTGTTTCAAGAACGTATAAATATGTGATTAGTAAAAAGAAATCGGTTTTTCTTCCGGAGTTAGCAATGCTGTATACAGGGGATCTGGACTTGCAAAAGATGAACGCTGCTTCATCAATAATTCTAAATACCAGTGACTTTACAAGTTTTGCTAAATTACACAGCG
>CBDUPM010000100.1:0-8088 GCA_965369105.1 uncultured Bacteroidales bacterium
AAAAAAACAAAAAAAATATAAAAAAAAAAGATTTTTCAGGGTAACGTTTCAGGGTACCGGGGTATTAACCTATGAGAACAAAAAATAACCCCAAACAATTAAAGAAATGAAAAACGTTACATCTTACTTCAACAGGAAATCAGAAAACAGAACTTTTGATGCATTTGCTAAGCTTGCTTTAAACAACCAAATGATGAATTTGGTTCTTGGAGGTGGAGATCCTCAAACTGGTGATGAATTTTATGTAGCATTACCTCCAAATCAAAACTAGTTATTCTAATAACAAAGAATAGCAAAATATTATCCTCTTCCTGTAGGATAAAACTGCCCAGGCAGTAAAAACAGGAAAATACAGGCAATCCTGCCCGAAATGGGTTGATTGTTGATGAAACAGACTATAATGATGTGAATGGTGTATCCTTTCGGATGCATGCGGTTCACGGCAATATACTCACATGAGACCAATGTACTCAAGGTACATGGATATCGTGTATGAATTTGAAATAATGTTAATTTAAACTATACAGAGATGGACAAAAACAAACACTTGATCTCAAAATACCTGGACGGGGAACTCAATCCGGTCGAAGCAAGGGATTTTGAGGAAGCTCTGGCTCAAGACCATGAGCTTCAGGAGGAACTGGACCTCTATCGGGATGTGGATGAGGCTCTTTCTGACACTGAAGTGCTCAATTTGAGGGCTCAGCTGGATGAAATTCATGAAGAGCTTACCCCGCAGATCGAAAAGATTACCAGGCGATCCTCCAAAAGAGTACTACGCTATGCAGTTGCGGCTTCAGTGGCCGTGGTGATCAGTCTTGGAACTTACGGCTTGTTCTTTAAAAAGGTAAACGACAATAAACTCGTTTCCCAGTTTTACAAGCCTTACGATGTTACCCTGGTAAATCGTTCTGCAAATTCTGAACTGACCGGTATTCTTGGAGAAGCCTTGTATTTATACGATAATGCCAATTACAAGGAAGCAATCACATTGTTCGAAGAAATTCTGGATACTAATCCGGAAATGATGGCCTCCCACCTTTATTCCGGGATTTCCTACATGGAACTCAAAGAATATACCAAGGCCGGGATTTCATTCAACACGGTTATTGAACACAATGATAACCTGTATATCGAGCAAGCTGAATGGTACCTGGGAATGGTTTATATGCTTACCGGTAAAAAGGAAGAAGCAAGGAAGCTTTTCAGGAAAATTAAACAATCTGATGGGTACTACCGGGATGAAGCTGCCCGAATACTCAGAAAACTAAGAAAGAAATAGCTTTTTAATATTGAGCCTCATGTATTTAATGAAGGAAAACCAGACATACGAGGATCTATTGGATCAGATTGCTGAACTTACCGCGAAAGTTCAGGAGCTCGAAATGAAGCTCCAGGTGAATCAGCAAAAAACAGAGCGTCTTAAAAAGAGGTTCCTGTCCAATGTTTCCCATGAACTTCGCACTCCGATGAATGCGATACTCGGGTTTTCCAACCTTATGATCGATAAGAGTTTAACTCACGATAAAAGGGAAGAGTACATGGAACATATTAATAATAATTCTAGCAGCCTTTTAAACATTGTAGACTCAATAATCGATGCCTCTCTCCTGGAATCAGGTGAGTTAGCGATATCAAGAAGTCAGGTTGACCTTCATGAAGTAATGCAACAAGTCTATTATTTCTTTAATATCGACAAACACAAAATGGATAAGGACCATATTGCATTATTACTCAATAAAGAAATGAAAGAAGAAAAGTTCTTCATTCACACGGATGGTCACAGGCTCAGCCAGGTTCTTTCAAATTTATTGCACAATGCCCTGAAATTTACCAAAAAGGGTATCATTGAATTTGGATATGAAATTCAAGAGTTACAAGGCAAAATAGAATTTTTCGTAAAAGATAGTGGCAAAGGAGTGCTTTTCAACAAAGCTCAGTCCATCTTTGAGAAATTTGAAAAGCAGGAAGATGATTACACGAATACAGAAGGTGGAGTAGGACTGGGATTGACCCTGGCAAAAGGCCTGGTTGATCTTTTAGGAGGAGAGATTTGGTTAGAATCAAATGTTTTTAACGGAACTACTTTTCACTTCACCATTGAATATACAGCAGAAAAAGAGCTGAGGAGACAGGATCAGCCAAAAATAAATCTGTCAAGCATTTTGGTTTAATTGTTTGGTGTTTTTTTTCTCATTCGTTCTTTAAATTTTGTACAGTCTGATTTTGGAAGAATTATTAAGGGGTTAGTAATTCAAACAAAATTTACACTGGAAAAGATAAAACGTTTTTAATAATTGTTTGGCGTTATTTTGTTCTCAAATCGTTCTTTATATTTTTTTATATAGTCTAAGAAATTGAATTAGTTAAGGGGTTAGTTAATTCAGTTAAAGTTTTAAAGGGAAGGATTGTTCTCAAACCAACTTCCCGCAATGGTTCTTAAGATTTATAAGTTTTTAAACGGACTCAGGATTTAGGCCTGGTTCCGGCACAAAAAAAAGGATCCATTTTTAAATGAATCCTCTCGTTCTTTACATGTTGTTTGAATATTTCAGAAAGGCAGATCGTCAAAATCCTGATCAGAGGAAGCTAAATCTTCTTCACCGGGTACCGGAGCATCCTCAATGGAAGGAAAACCCGGATCACTCCCGCCAGGTTGAGATGATGATGAAGAAAGGCTTTCAATTCTCCAGGCTTCTAAATTGGTAAAATAACTGACATTGCCGTCTTTTTCCCATTTACGACCTCGTAAATTAAAGCTTACTTTCAAATCGTCACCGGTATTCATTGTTTCAATGAGTGCGCATTTGTCCTGGGTAAGTTGAAACTTGATATAGTCAATAAATTCAAAGCTGCCCGAGTTATCCTTTACTTCGATTACAAACTCGCGCTTACGGAATTTTGCACTAATTTCCTGGACATCATATTTTTCGATTAGTTTACCTGAAATTTCAAAACTCATAATATTTCCTTTTTGTTAAATCCTTTTTGACAATTATCCTCGACAGAAAAAGCTTAGAGATTCTCTCTAAGCTTTTTTTTTATTTATGGAAAAATTGCGAAAATCTCGGTGCTTGTATCAAGCATTTTTTACTTATTTTTTACATCAATCAATTCAACTTCAAATATCAAAGTAGAATTTCCTTTGATTTCTGCACTTCTTTGTCTTGACCCATAAGCTAAATCACTTGGAATATAAAGCTTCCATTTGCTTCCTTCTTTCATCATCTGCAATGCCTCGGTCCATCCTGCAATAACACCATTTACAGGGAAAGTTGCTGTTTCATCCCTGTCTACTGAACTGTCAAAAACGGTTCCGTCAAGGAGAGTACCATGATAATGTACTTCAACTGTATCTGTAGCTAAAGGACTTACGCCAGTTCCTTCAGTCAGGATTTCATATTGTAAACCGGTTTCCGTTACTTGTATTTCAGGCCTGTTTTTGTTTTCTTCAAGAAAAGCCATTCCTTCTAACAGGTTTTTTTCCGCATCTTCATTAGATTGCTCCTGCATGGCCTGTTGTCTTTTCATAGCAAAATTCTGAATATTCATTTGAGCATCCATTACGGTCATGGTAGATTCATCTTTTTCCATTCCACTTTTTACGCCTGCAAGAAAACTTGCTTCTGAGAATTCTTCAAACAGGTCATTTTGTTCGAGGTAATCGACCAGACCCATACTTTGCGCAATACCTGCACTATAAGCAAATGTATCCAGATCTGAATCCAGGCTGGTCCCTGAAAAATTGCTGACGGGTACAATACTACCTAAAATATATCCGGCTACCAGGAAAACTATTCCAACTACAACGATAAGAACTTCTTTTTTCATGTTTTGTTTTTTTTTAATTTTTACAAGTGGCGAATTTAATATTTATATATGAAACTATCATGAAAAAAAGGGAATTATAAGAGTTCTTAAAATAAAAAGTAAAAGGAATCCCCTTATGTGGATTTAAACATGAGGTTTTTTCTATGATGAGCAAAGATGAAATGATACGGATTTTTATTTCAATGCCCTGATAATATGCCTTTTGCCTTTAGGTCCTGGAAGCCTGCTGATCTTGAAACCGGCTGCAATCAGATTTTGTTTTACCATTCCCCTGGAAGAATAAGTTAACAGGATGCCCCCCGGCTTCAGGTAACTATATAGCTTATGAAAAATTTCAGAACTCCATAAACCGGGTTGTACATTCGGAGAAAAAGCATCAAAATATACCAGGTCAAATGTACCATCCCATCTGAAATCCCGCAGATCTGCGCAAATTTTATAAAAATCAAAATAATTATTTATCCGGGTCCATGTATCCCATGCAGACCGGTGGAGCATTTCAAATTCCCCGCTGTGAATCTCTTTCTGTATTTCGGTGTAATTTAAAGCTTCCCATTCTTCCCAGACCAATGGATATTTTTCAATTCCCAGGTAGGAGACTTTTTTTGAAGTATTAAGAGCATTCTGCAGACTCAGGTATGCATTCAGACCAGTCCCGAATCCAATTTCAAGGACTTTTAAATTTTCACCAGCTAAATACTGTAATCCGTTTTGAATAAATATATGGGAAGATTCATTTATGGCTCCGAATGAGGAATGGTAACTCTCATTTAAGGACTTTACAAAAATGGTTTTGGAGCCATCCTCCGTGCTAATGATTTTTCTATCCATTTCAAAACAAAGATAAAAAAAGCACGCATTAAAATTTAACATCCTTATTATTAATTATCTAATATTGAATAAATGTAGTAGATAAAAAATATCTATAAATAAATATATAAAATATTGTAAATAAGATAATAAAAATATATATTTGTATTAAATAATGTAATTTAATGGGCTTAAAATCAAAAATTTCAATCAGGTTTTATATAAAGTCTCTGCCTGATTTAAAGACGGAGAAGAATTCCACCCTCATTGCTTCCCTGCATTTCCAGGGGCATCGAATTGTATATTATACTGGATTGGAATTTGCAGATTATCAGTGGAATAAGCAGGAGCAGCGTTTTGGGAAATGGACTGATTCCGATCAATTGAATCTGACATTGGAAATTTTAAAAAAGGAATTCTCAAAAGTTTATTTTTCACTTTTATCGAAAGCAGATAGTGTTAATCCGGTGGAATTCCGCAAGGCAATAAAGAGTTTGGGCCGGGTATCAGCTTATTCTGTAAGTGAAGGTCTTGTGAGGTTTATGGAAGAAAATGATCAGAAGTGGAGCTCATTGACCTATAAAAAATTTAAATCTCTTTACCTGAAAATGAGTCAGTTCCAGGAATTTAAAAAGGAGTCAATAAGCCTGGAAAGATTTGATTCTAAGCAAATCAGCGACTTTTATAATTTTTTAAAGTCAAAGTCCTTTAAAAGAATTACCATTGTTTCCTATATAAATTTATTGAAATGGTTTTTGAAATATGCTCATGATCATTCATGGATGATAAATGATGAATTCCGGTTTTATAAATTTCCTGAAGAAGAGGATGAAGAATCGGAGAAATCTTACCAGATTTATCTCTATAAATCTGAGGTGCATAAATTAATGGAGGCAAAACTGAACTCCCGCAGAAAAGAACAAATCAGGGATATATTTTGCCTGATGTGCTTTACAGGATTTAGCCATTCAGAAATCAAGTCACTGAAAAAGAACGATTTTGACGGGAAAACTATAGTTATCAGAAATAGAAAGGAGAGAGAATTTACTTTGAATCAGAAAGCCTTGGAGATATTAAACCAATATGAAAACAAGTATTTTAAAAATAATTCATTATTGCCCGAATATTCTGTTATTACCCTGAACAAATATCTCAGATTAATTTTTACTGACATAGGTTTGACCAGGCAGGTAGCTGTAAAGAAAAGCTCAGAATATTCAACGGTTCCCATCTGTCAGGCTGCAAGTGCTGGTCTGGCAAGGAATACCTTTATGGCGCTTGCAGTGGAACTTGGAATTTCTCCTGCTGTGGTCAGGAAATGGTCAGGGAATAAAACCCTTAGTAAGTATATCGCTGTCAGACAAAGTATAGAATCAGAAGAAAAAAGAAGTCTGGAGATTATGAATGGTGCATTATAATAATTCAAATCATATGAAAATCGAAAAGGATATCATCGGTCATGCATTGACAGATTATTATTTCCATAAGGAAGAGAATGTAATTCTTATACACTCTCCCGATTTTGAGGAGGATGAAATTCCCGTCTCCTGGTATTTCAGAAGTTTTGACCAAATGCCCGGAATTGAAAAAACCGCCATGAGTTTGTGTAAGGGGGAAATTCTGGATTTGGGTGCAGGAGCCGGGAGTCACAGTCTTTATCTGAAATCTGCCGGAAAAAAGGTTACGGCCGCGGATATTTCTGAGGGAGCCTGTAAAGTCATGAAAGAAAGAGGTATAGAAAAAGTATGGAAGGGAGATATTTATTCCATTCCCCAAAAACCATATGATACCGTATTAATGATGATGAACGGAATCGGAATAACAGGAACAATAAACGGACTGGAAGACTTTCTGGATTATCTTCCAAAAATTGTTGCCGGCAAGGGGCAGCTTATTTTCGATTCTTCTAATCTGATTTACCTTTTTCAGAATGATGAGGGTATAGCACAAATTGATTTAAATGAAAGATATTATGGGGAAATCGATTTTCAGATGGAATATAAAAATCAAAAAGGGGATCATTTTCAATGGTTGTATGTCGATTTTGACACCATCTCCGGAATGTGTGAAAAACGAAACTATAAAATTGAGTTGTTAGACGAAGGAGACAATCTGCAGTACCTAGCCAGGATTCTTTTTTGATTTTATTTTGCTCTCTGGCAGGTATTCCTCATAGATATTGTCCAAAGCTTTGAAAATATTAATTTTTGCCTTTGGGTATTCATCCTCCATTTTTTGTAATAGCTCTGCGGTATAGCTTCTCCTGGTTAATTCTTCAAAGGGGCATTGCTTTTCGACGGAAGAATAATTTCTGAAATTTGCATATTCCTGCAGATCTTTTTCCCAGATGTCCAGCATGGGCCTTACCAGGTGAACCCTTCCGTCAAACATTTTCAGGGAATATGGCAATGAACTGATGGATCCGTGATACAAAAGATTCATCATAAAGGTCTGAATTGCATCATCCCTGTGGTGACCAAATGCCAGCTTGTTACAGTTTAATTCTTTGGTCAGATTGAAAATTGCTTTTCTTCTTTCCCAGGAACAAATAAAACAGGGAGATTTTGTACTTTTTTCAATATCAGGAGCTATTGTTTTTATAATTAATTCTATTCCCAGTTTTTCACAAAAATTGTTCAGGTAATCTTTATCGACATGATAGCCAATATTTTCCGGTATTATATGAACGGCATAAAGATCAACCTTAAAAGGAAAAGCTTTTATCCTGTCTGCGAGTATTTCAAGCAAAATCATGGAATCTTTACCACCCGACAATCCAAGTAATAAGCGGTCTCCTTCTTCCAAAAGACTATGCTCCCGAATACTCGCACCGGTTTTTCGGCAAAGTTTCTTAAAAAGCTTTTTTTCATCACTATTCCCCATCGCCCAATTTTTATACAAAGGAACAAAAGAAAAGTCAAACACTTCTTATTAAAGCTTTCGCTTTTGTTAAAAATGCAGGTTTCGGATTCACAGGATTTTATCCCTCAGCTGATTCTTTTTACCGATGGTTTCAGGTCTGTCAGGGAAGCGATTTCCACAGGTTTACCTGTTTCAATACTTTTACGGGCAGCAATTCCTACGGCAATGGACATAACTCCATCCCTTGTTCCGGCAGTCCTTTGATAAGGATCAGGAATTTCAGGATTTCTGAAGATTTTATCTTGTAGTTTCTGATCGCCTCCACCGTGGCCACCTTTATTCCTTGGGACCTTTATCAGCTCATAATCACCCCAGTTAGGCATCAACATAATTTCATCATAGGCTGATTCCTCTGTATTTGCCTCCTGGTTCATCTCTTTTGCATGAAGTTCTGCCTGGTTAAGCATTTCTTTTCCCCGCCAGGGAATTCCTTCCCAGGAGTCCAGCCTTCCGTCAAATCCGTTAAAAGCCAGTCGCCAGCCTTCATAGGGAGAATAGGTAGTCAGGGAATAGTTTACCACGACG
>CBDUPM010000101.1:0-7956 GCA_965369105.1 uncultured Bacteroidales bacterium
ATAAAAAAAGTTACGCGTTATCATCAACACAGCGTCTGAAGTCAATTCAAAATACCAAGCGCGGAAACAAGACACGCATAAATCATATCGTACAGAACAACGAAAGCTTCTGGGAGATATCCAGAAAATATGACGTCGATATGCATAGACTGGCGAAGTGGAATGGCATGGCCATAAAAGACCCGCTAAAACAGGGGCAGAAACTGGTCATCTGGTCAAACACCAAACCGGGTAAAAAGCGTACAGCGGTGAAAACACATAATCCTAACAACACCATCAAATCGATTCATTACACGGTACGTAATGGTGATTCTTTGTCACGAATCGCGACCAGGTACAGCGTCGATGTCAAAGACCTGCATCGCTGGAATACGATCAAAGGGAAATATATACAACCCGGACAACGCCTGAAACTATATATTGATGTTACCGAACAAAGTAGCAACCAGGGCTAATATCTAATCCATAATTTCATTGACCCGCCATCTTAATCATTCATTTATTTATTTCCTATTTATTACTATTTTGTAAGTATCAGTTAATGAATGATATATACTTATTTATATTATTTTGATGTAGTAATGATGTAGTGTCATTTTAACTGTTATTTAACATGAAGTATCCAAGAGAATATTCATATTTTCAATAAGTTATATTAATATTATAGATTGCATACTACAAATTACCTGCACTAAACTGATGTGTATGAAAAATCTACAGCTAAAACTTAAATCCTCCGGGATTTTATTCCTCATTATAACGTCATTGCTTTTATTTTCATATTCATGTAAAAGTCCTGAGGTCAGTGATTCTGAATACAAAGCCTTCCTCAGCGACCTCAAGCAGCGAACTTTTAACTTTTTCTGGGATCAGGTAGATTTACCAACTTATAACATTCCTGACCGCTATCCTACAAAACGATTTACAAGTATCGCGGCAACAGGGTTTGGATTACCCTCCTATATTGTTGGAATTGAAAATAATTACATAACAAGAGAGGAAGGTGCCAGCCGCGTTCTCAATACCCTGGAATGGTTCTGGAATTCTGAACAGGGACCTGAGGAGTCTGGTGTTACCGGTTATAAAGGCTTTTATTATCATTTCCTTACATATGGTGATGGGGTGAGATATAAGAACGTAGAGCTTTCAACCATCGACACCGGTTTGCTTATGGCCGGAATACTGACGGCACAATCCTTTTTTATTCAAAATAATGAGACTGAAAACCGCATCCGGGAATTGGCTGATTCATTGTACCTGCGTGTACAGTGGGACTGGGCTATGAATTCTAATGAATGGATGTCAATGGGCTGGAGACCTGAAAAAGGTTTTATTCCGGCCAAATGGGATGGTTACAATGAGGCAATGATATTATTAGTTCTCGCCATGGGTTCTCCTACCTATCCCATACACGATAGCGCATGGAATTCCTGGTGTAAAACCTATGAATGGGATGAATTCTATGGAAATGAACATCTAAATTTCACTCCCTTGTTTGGACATCAGTATTCTCATATGTTTATTGATTTTCGTGGAATCCAGGATGAATATATGAGGGAAAAGGGTATCGACTATTTTGAGAACTCCAGGTTGGCAACTCATTCAAACCGGGCATATTGTATTGATAATCCTAAAGGATTTGAAAATTATTCTGGGGATATCTGGGGATTAACCGCATGTGACGGTCCGAAATCCCAGAAACAGGTTGTAAACGGAGATACCATTCAAATGTGGACGTATAAAGCCAGGGGCGCAAGCGCACATCGAATCGTTGATGATGGCACAATTGCACCTACCGCAGCTGGTGGATCAATCCCGTTTGCTCCTGAAATTTGTATACCGGCATTATATAGCATGAAAAAAACCTATGGGGATAAGATTTATGATGAATATGGATTCAGGGACGCATTCAACCTTACATTTATTGACCAGGAAACAGGCCGGAAAGAATGGTTTGATCATGATTACCTGGGGATTGATCAGGGTCCCATCCTGATTCAACTTGAAAACTACCAGACTGAATTAATCTGGAAAACTCTTAAAAACAATAAATATATCATTAACGGTTTAAAAAAAGCCGGTTTTACCGGTGGTTGGTTAAATCGAAGCCATTAAATGACCACTACTATTAACGCTGACTAAAACATACTAAATGAAATTTAAATTTAATTCTAAAACACTGATCAGACATCTGTTGATGATGGTGATGACTTTGTTTATAGTCAATAGTTTGTTTGCGCAAACCAAAACCATCACCGGAAAAGTTACAGATGCTGATGATGCTTCCCCGTTACCCGGGGTGAATGTCTTTATACTGGGCACATCTACCGGGGTTATTACAAATATGGAAGGTAATTATCAAATAACTGTAAGTGATGATAACCGCATTTTGGTATTTTCATACATTGGGTATGAAAAACAGGAAATCCCGGTTTCAGGACGTTCGAATATTGATGTGCAGTTAATGGTTGAATCAACAGCGCTTGATGAGCTTGTTGTCATTGGCTACGGAACAGTTAAAAAAAGTGACCTGACCGGTTCTGTTGGTTCCATAAAAGCTGACGAATTGACTAAAATATCCTCAGTCTCACCCGAACAGGCACTGCAGGGAAAACTATCAGGAGTGAGGGTGACAAGTAGTTCCGGAGCTCCGGGTGCATCTCCTACTGTCCGCATCAGGGGAGTTGGAACCTTTGATAACCCGGATCCTATTTTTGTGGTGGATGGGGTTATCCTTGACAATATAAATTTCCTGAACTCTGCTGATATTGAATCTATTGAAGTGCTTAAGGATGCATCCTCCACCGCCATGTACGGATCCCGGGGTGCAAACGGGGTTATAATGGTAACTACAAAACGCGGAAAGATCGGCGAAAAAACAAGCATAAACTTTTCTGCTAACTATGAGCTTCAAACCATTCAGAAATACATTGATATGCTCGATTCCAGGGAGTTTGCTACCGTAATTAATAAACTCCAGCCCGGATTTTTCAATAATCTGAATGCATTGCCGAATACCGACTGGCAACAACTGGTATACCGCGACTATGCCCCTACACAAAATTATCAGCTTTCCTTAAGCGGAGGTAGTGAAAGAGCCAGGTATTATGCCGGTATCGGATATTTCAACCAGGAAGGAATAATACCCAAGTCGGGATACGAAAAACTTTCTATAAAAATAAATACAGAATATATTTTGTCCGATAGAATCCGTGCCGGTTACAACCTGGCAGCAACCCCATATAAAAGACAAAACGCAGCAAATATTGGAGCATCTACCCTGCGTGCTTGGCCCACTGATTCAGCATATAACTCAACGGGTGGGTTTTACGGGAACAGAGGAAACGGGAATCCTCTTGCCTCCATTGAATACAATAATAGTACCAGTGAGGGTCTGAGGTCAGTAGGAAATTTTTATGGTGAATTTGATTTCCTGACATATTTTACCTTCAGAAGTAGTTATGGAATGGATCTGGAATTTTCAGATGGCAAAAGCTTTACTCCGGTATTTTTCGTTACTTCACAGCAAAGTAACGACGAAACCAGTCTGAGTAAATCCCGATACACAAAAAGTGAATGGCAATGGGAAAACACCATTCATTTCAATTTCGAACAGGACAAGCATTTTGTTGATGCTGTTGCCGGTTATACAGCAGAGGAATATAATGATGAATCTATTAACGGATCCGGTAAGAACCTGATCCGGGATTACGTTCAATACCTTAATAATAACCTTACAGATGTTTTAATTGGTAATTCAGCCAACCAAACATCCAGGACATCTGTATTATTTAGAACCAACTATGTATTTGACGGGAAATATCTGTTTACAGCCACATTCAGAAGAGACGGTTCTTCCCGGTTCCAGGCAGATAACAGGTATGGCAATTTTCCTTCCCTGGCGGCCGGTTGGAATATTAACAAAGAAGATTTTTTCAATTCAAACATTATTTCCAATTTTAAAATCAGGACCAGTTGGGGTATTGTTGGTAACGACAAAGTTAGATGGTCAGAAAGATTTACCCTGGTGGATAATAAAGGAGCTGTTTTCGGAGTAAATGAAACTTATTTCCCCGGGTCCACCTATGGAAAATCCGGTAACCCAAGGTTGAAATGGGAAAGAGCCTTTCAAACCGATGTGGGTTTTGAAATGGGACTATGGAATAATGCACTTACTTTTGAATTGGATTTATATAATAAACTTACCAAAGATATTCTGCTAAGTTTGCCGACACAGGGTTATTTTGGAAACGGAAGTTTTGCAACAACTTATTTTAATGCAGCGGATGTATTGAATCAGGGGATAGAATTATCCCTCGGTTTTAAGAATAATGTTGGAGATCTTTTTTATGAAGTAAATACGGTAGGAACCTATACCTTTAATGAAGCAAAGAAGCTTGGGGAAGGATTTGATAATTCCCTGTTACTTGGAGGTTTGGGGAATGGTCAAAATGTTAAGCGTGTGGCACTCGGTCAACCCATTGGCTATTTTTACGGATATATTGTTGAAGGAGTATTTCAAAATACCGATGAGCTGGATGAATATCCTCATCTTCCTTCCCAGGGAGTTGGAGACTTCAGGTATAAGGATGTTACCGGGGATAATGAAATTACAACTGATGACCGTACTTTTATAGGGTCACCAATTCCGGACTTAATGTTAGGTCTGAGTTTGTCTTTTACTTATAAAGGTTTCTATTCTGATATTGATTTTCAGAGCGAATTTGGCAGGGAGATCTATGACGGAAAAGATGCGGTTCGAGCAGGGACTTATAATTTCCAGGATAGAATAAAGGATGCCTGGGATGGAGAAGGAAGTTCTGATACGGAACCCCAGGTCACAGCTGCGGGAATTAATTATTCACAATCAGATTGGTTTGTATTTAACGGATCATTTTTCAGATTAAGAAATATTACCCTGGGGTATAATATCCCTGCATCCACCATTAAAATGCTGGGAATTGAAAAGGCCAGTATTTTCCTGAGAGGAACCAATGTATTTACCCTGACAAAATATCCGGGATATACACCCGAAATCGGAGGCTCGGTAAGCGGCAATGGAATTGATACAGGGGTATATCCGGTTACAAGCAGTTATGGAATAGGACTAAATTTAACTTTTTAACGCAAGCACAATGAAAATATATAAATTCATATTCGTATTTATCTTTGTGATAATGTCAGGCTCATGTTCAGAAGATTTTCTGGAGAATCCACCACTTACCCAGATTACTGATGAGACCTTTCCTACTACAGAAGCAGATGCTTTACTGGTGACAAATGCCAGCTATGATAACCTGAGAAACTGGTGGATTATGGGAGGTTACCCCCTGGCAGGAATTATGTCTGACGATCAGACCAAAGGTAGTGAAGACGGGTCAAACCCGGATCTTCAATTATTTGAAGAGTTTACATTCGGACCCTCTCAAGGATATATTCTTGCATGGTTCCAGGCTTTATACCAGTCTGTATATCATGCCAACATTGTGATAGAAAAAGTTCCTTCCATTGATATGGATGAAGACCTGAAAGCCAGATATATTGGTGAAGCAAGGTTTATCAGGGCTTATACATATTTCACGCTGGTAAGGCTTTGGGGAGATTTACCCAAAGTAATGGAAGTTAATCCACCAAGACTAATGGAAAGATCACCTGCACAGGAAATATATGATGAAATTATTATTCCGGATCTTGAATATTCAGCAGAGAATCTTCCTGAAAAGTCGGAATATGCTAATGAGGACATGGGAAGAATAACCAAAGGAGCTGCCAAGGGCTTACTGACCCGGGTTTATCTGACACTCGGTGATTTTGCCAATACTGAGAAATATGCCCTTGAGATCATTAATTCAGGTCAGTATGTGCTGGAACCCGACTGGACAAAAGTATTTTCAAAAGCAGGTGAAAATGGTTCTGGCTCCCTTTTTGAATTAGGAGCCTTACCCTTTGGCAGAGGTGAAGGAGGAAACCAATACGGAAATACACAAGGCGTGAGGGGAACTCCTGACTGGGGATGGGGATTCGGACGTCCTTCATGGGATTATATTAATAGTTTTGAACCCAATGACCCAAGGCTGGACGGATCTGTGATCTTTTTGGGTGAGACCATCGCAAATACATTAATACTGGGAAATGACAATACCTCTGATACTACCTATAATGAGGATAATGAGATCATTGAAATTGAATGCTATAATCAGAAAGTATCTGTTGAAGATGCAGAAACAACTAGGGATGGGTTCGGACATAACCGGCGATTGATACGATATGCAGATATTCTGCTTATGGCAGCTGAAGCCCTGAACGAAAATGATAAACCCGCCGAAGCATTAATTCACCTGAATAAAGTAAGAGAGCGGGCCAGGGGAGGAAATAATGCTATACTGCCGGATATTACAGAAACTAATAAAGACGCTCTCAGGCTGCTGATCTGGAAAGAAAGAAGGTCTGAGCTGGCTTTTGAAAATATCAGGTACTACGATTTAAAACGCCAGGGAAGAATGGCCGAGGTTCTGGGACCCTTAGGATTTAAAGAAAATCTGAATGAGTTAATGCCGGTTCCTCAGCAGGAGCTTGACCTGTCAAATAATACATGGATACAGAATCCAAATTGGGAAAATCAATAAACACTTATTTTATTAACTAAAAATTCAAATTATGAAACGAATGACCTATTTATTAAGCCTTTTATTAATTTCAGGGCTTGTTTTTATGTCGGGTTGTGAAGATGATCCGGATCCGACATTTACGCTTGTCAGCCTGATGGCTGACGGTATTGATCTTGCTGGCGCTACCACTGCAACAGATGTGCCAGAAGATGCCGTTATTACAGCAACATTTTCTTCAGCCGTAGATGAGGCTACCGCAACAGCCGCCAATCTTTCCATAAGTATTACCGGTGGTTCAGCGGTCGAATATACAATTGCAGTTAATGGTGCTGTGGTAACACTCACCCCAACCAACGGCTGGGATGGTGGTACTCAATATACCATTGCACTCCGGGCTGGTCTGATGGGTACCAATGGTGCCGCTTTTACAGAAAATACCCTGACATTCAGAACCTCCGGAATTTTTATCCCTCAGAAGGAAAACCAGGTTCTCTATATCAGCTTCGATGATTCTGAAACTATGGATGAAGCCGGTGATCACACAGTATCGGAAGTTTCTACCATGCAATATGCTGAAGACAGATGGGGAAATGCAAATTCTGCCGGATATTTTGATGGATTGGGTAATCTGGTTGAAGTTACGGCTGACGACGATTTGATCAGCCCTTCAATGACCATCAGTTTTTGGTTTAATACCAGTGATGCTGATTATACCGGAGGTGATGGTGCTGCTTCTCCCCAAACCCGCTTCCTTTTTGGTCTGGGTGTTGAGTTAGGATATTTTCTTGAATTAGGCAGGAGATCAAATGATCCTGCAAATCCTGCATATGCAGAATTCTTCATGAAAATGGCCAGTGATCATGTAAATATTGGAAATAATGCTGCTTCTGTTCCAAAAGCTACCGCATGGTCCGAAATAAACTCACAACTTAGTGTAGGTTATGCAGCTGGTGTTTCAAGCGGATGGAGTTATGTGATTTCACAACTTTCGGAAGATCCGGCCAACAGAACCTGGTTAGCAGGTCAGATTATGAATAAATGGACCCATATGGCTGTTACCTTTGATGCAGTGGCACAAACCAAGACCATTTACATCAATGGGGTTAAAATGGCTGCATTCACATGGATATCTTCAGGTGCTGACTGGCTGTTTTCAGACTTAAGCCTGAAATCTGAAAATAATGATGGATCACCCAAGGATGGAATAGAAGGTTCACTGGCACTCGGATTTGCAGGATCCTCTGCAAATACAGCAACAGGATGGGCAACCGTTCAGGGTAACCTTGATGCATTGCCAAATGCAAAGAAATTCTACAAGGGGGCACTCGATCAATTCAGAATATTTAGT
>CBDUPM010000102.1:0-7889 GCA_965369105.1 uncultured Bacteroidales bacterium
GGGATTACAACGACCCGGGATCCCGCTACCCCGGAGGGGTAGAATAACATTTAATAGTTAATAATTCCACAATCCTCCATTTAGCATGATTTTTGTATTTTTCCCCAATGTAATTTTGCAAGGCCAATACTTTATTTAATTTTGAACGGAGAACAAACCTTAAATCCTATGAAAACCACCATTTTTACCTTTCTTATCGGAATTACCATCTTTATTGATTCCGGTGCTCAAAAAATTTCCGACTGGCGAATGGAAAACCGTAAGGGTGTTTCCAGTGAAACCGGGCTTTTAAAATCATGGCCGGAGGAAGGCCCGGAACTCCTGTGGACATTCAATGAACTGAAATCTGGTTATTCCTCGCCTACATTTGGAGAGAATTCAATTTTTATTACCGGAAGAAAAGACACAATGGACATCCTCTATTCATTAGATATGGAGGGGAAATTATTATGGTCGGTTCCAATGGGCAGGGCCTGGAATGGATCCTTCCCGGATAGCAGGGTAACAGCAACAGTGGAAGAAAACAGGGTATATACCTGCAGTGGACTGGGTGATCTTGCGTGCATCAATGCTAATGAGGGAGACATGATATGGTCGTATAAAGCCAGTGAAATACATCAAGGAACTTATGGACGCTGGGGAATCTCGGAGGCTCTTTTAATAGATGGAGATATGGTCTTTTTTACACCCGGAGGAGAGGAAACCACCACCATCGCTCTCAATAAAAATACCGGCGAATTAATCTGGAAAACAAAAAGCATTGGAGATCAGCCTACTTATGTTTCTCCTGTCCTGGTTGAATATGCTGGATACAAGATGCTGATCAATACCACCATGAACTTTGTTTTTGGGGTGGATGTTTCAAAAGGAGATATCTTGTGGAAATTTGAACAGGTATTACCTGAAAATTTTAATACATCATGGGAAGTAATAAAATGTGTTACCCACCTATTTAATGAAGGGAAGGTATATATTACAACCGGTTATGATGTGGGTGCATTTATGATCAGGATTGCTGAGGATGGGAAAAACGCAGAATTGGTATGGACCGATTCTGTTCTGGATGTACACCACGGTGGGGTTGTACTCCTGGATGGATACATTTATGGTTCAAACTGGCTGAATAACGGGAACGGTAACTGGTGTTGTATCGACTGGGAAACCGGGGAGAAAAAGTGGGAAGAACACTGGAACTGCAAAGGATCCATTATTGCCGCTGAAGGAATGCTCTATATTTATGATGAAAAAAGAGGAAATGTCGGATTGGTAAATGCCTCCCCCGAAAAATTTGACCTGGTAAGCAGTTTCCAGGTAGTCAAAGGGAAAAATGGTCCGCATTGGGCACATCCGGTTATTCATAAGGGAGTTTTGTATTTACGGCATAATAATGTCTTAATGGCCTATAATATCAAAGGATTGTAAAAATCATTTGGATAAAAATTTGATGAAATTTACCTGATAAGGAATAGCCTGCTGGAAATGCAATCTAAACTTGAAAAACCTGCCATATGAAATTGAGAATTCAAATACTGCTATTTATACTTTTTATATTACTGCAACCATCTTTTTCACAGGATATCTGGGATCAGCCGGTTCCAGTTGATTCCTCTGTCAGAATTGGAAAACTGGAAAACGGAATGACCTACTTCATCCGTCATAACCAGGAACCAAAAGAGAGAGTGAGTTTTTACATTATTCAGAATGTTGGGGCATTGCTTGAAGAAGACGATCAAAACGGGCTTGCCCACTTTCTTGAGCATATGGCCTTTAATGGGACAAAGCATTTCCCGGGAAAAGGGATAATAAACTATCTCGAGAAAAATGGAATTGCCTTTGGAAGAAATATCAATGCCTATACCAGCTTCAATGAGACAGTTTATAATCTGAGTGAAGTGCCTTCAACCAATCCCGGATTGCTGGATTCCTGTTTGTTGGTTCTCAACGACTGGTCAAATTATTTACTTCTAAGCGATGAAGAAATAGATGCAGAAAGAGGAGTGATTGCAGAAGAATGGAGAACAAGACGAGATGCCAATTTCAGGATGAGAAGCATTTATTTTCCGGTTTTATTAAAAGATTCAAAGTTCGCAGTTCGCGATGTTATTGGAGATCTGGAGGTAATCAATAACTTCGATCCCGAAAGCTTACGAAAATTTTATCACGATTGGTATCGTACCGATTTGCAGGCTATTGCTATTGTAGGAGATATTGATGTGGATGAAATGGAAGCAAAAGTTATTGAAAGATTTTCTAAAATTCCTGCCGTTGAAAATCCGAAACCAAGGCCATTTTTTGAAATACCCGAACATGAGGAGACCCGTTTTGTTCTGGCAACAGACAAAGAGGCAACCAATTCTTCCATATATATCTACATGAAAAGAAAGGGAACACAGCCTTCGGAAAAAAATCTGGGATACCTCAGGGAATCTTATATTAACAGTCTCTTTAACCGAATGATGAATGATCGTATTTCTGAATTACTGCAAAAGGGTGAACCTCCGTTCATCAATGGTGGAATTGCATTATCAGGCTTTCTCAGAGGATATGAATCTGCATATATTTCCATTAATGCAAATCCGGATGAACAGGATAAGGGGCTCAGGGCGATTCTGACAGAAACAGAGCGAATGCTTCGATATGGATTTGCAGAATCGGAATTGGAAAGGGCAAAAACAAATTTGTTAATGTCTATGGAAAGCGCATATAAACAAAGAGATAAAATAAGTAACGACCGCTTTGTTTATAAAATACAAAGCCACTTTTTGACAGGGGAGCCTCTGACAGATCCGGAATTCGACTGGGAATTTGGTCAGAAGGTGTTACAGACTATTAGCGTTGAGGATGTTTCAAAAAAAGGGAAAGAATGGTTTGTTCCGGTAAACAGGGTTATTGTTATCAATGGCCCGGAAGACGGAGTGGAACATTTGACAAAAGAGGAAGTGTTTGCCATATTGGAAGAAGTAAAAAAATCCAAAATTGATCCATATGAAGATGCCGGTGAGGAGGCTTCACTTATTAGGGAAGAATTGAAAGGTGCAAAAATTGTTTCAACCCGGAAGCTGGAAGAGTTTGATGCCGTAGAATGGAAGTTAAGCAATAATGCAACTGTGATTTTCAAACATGCAGATTTCGAAAAGGATAATGTATCTGTCCGGGCCTTCAGTCCAGGAGGCTCTTCCCTGTTTGACACCGATGAATTAGCTTCTGCTATGTTACTTTCCGAATTTATTTCATCTTTCGGACTGGGAGAATTTGATGCTATTGCATTGAAAAAAGTGCTTACCGGTAAAAATGCCGGTATTAGTACCCGTGTGGATCTGCTTAGTGAATCCATCACAGGGTCGGGCACACCAAAAGATTTTGAGATTATGATGCAATTGCTGTATCTGCAGTTTTCTGAACCCCGGTTCGATGAGGAAGCATATAATGCTTTAAGGAGCAGGTATATTGCTTACCTGGCGAATATGGCAAATAATCCGCAAAAGATTATGGGAGATACTCTCAACCTGATTGCGAATAATTATCATGAAAGAATAAAACTTTTGACAGCGGATGTTTTTGATGAAATTTCATTTGAAAAGATGAAAAAATTATTCAATGAACGTTTTATGGATGCCGGTGATTTTACCTTCATACTGGTGGGGAACATAGAAGAAGAACTTGCACGTGAGATGGTTGTAAAATATATTGGATCCATGGAGGATGATCCCCGGAATGAGAATTGGGTGGATAATCAGATACGAGGACCAAAAGGAAAAGTAGAGAAGCAAATTGAAATACCTCTGGAAACAGAAAAAGCTACAGTGGTGGTAAGTTTTAAAAAAGAGATGCCTTATAATCCGGAAAGCAATATTAAACTTTCCGTATTAAAAGAGATTTTACAATTACGCTATACAGAGGAAATAAGAGAAAAAGAAGGAGGAACCTACGGGGTAAGCGTTGGCGCCAGCTCCAGGCATTTTCCATACGAAAGAAAAGCCATCCAGATGAATTTTGACGCAGATCCGGAAAAAGCAGATCATCTGAAATCATTAATTTATACGGAAATTGATAAAATCGTTGAAAACGGACCTACATCGGAAGATCTTGAAAAGGTGGTATTGAATTTCAAAAAAGAAAGGGAAGAATCGAAAGCACATAATTCTTACTGGAGCAGGACAATCTATAGCTATTATTTCCATGGAATTAATTTTGATGCACCTGAAAATTTCGACGAGGTTCTGGATAATCTGAGCGCAAAGGACATGCATAAGTTTGCAAAAAAATTCTTTAAAAAAGCAGACATAATTGATGTGGTTTTTATACCCAAAAAGTGAGTAGGTAAATAGGTGATTCCGGGATAAAACCTCAGACCCAGAGTAGCCAAAGCACCTGGGTTATATGCGGATGAGCGGAAATGCGGATGAGAATCCGATTTGTGACTGTGTGCACCAACCAACCCGAAACAATCCACACAAAACAAGAAAAGGATTCATACAGATCTTTCCATTATGCTTCAAATCAGGGCTGTATATACCAGTATTTAACTGAACCCCTCATTGGAAATGTTGAAAAAACAATGTATAAATTTGTTATATATAATATTCTTATATATATTTGTTTTATGATTGCAAATGATTTGTTAAAAGGGACCCTGAGAACGATCGTTCTGAAATTACTGGCCGACAATGGCCGGATGTATGGGTATGAGATTACCAAAAAGGTGGAAGAGCTATCCACCGGTAAAATCAAGCTTACATTTGGCGCACTCTACCCGGTTTTGCATAAACTGGAAGCCGACGGGCATATTAAAATCGACGTGGAATATGTGGGAAAACGCGTCAGGAAGTACTACTCTCTTACAGAAAAAGGCAGGACATGGACAGCGCAAAAGGTGGATGAATTTCTGGATTTTGTGAATACATTAACTCATGTTTTAAATCCATTGCCTGCATAATATGATTGCTGAAGTAATTGATTCCATCCTGGAAAGGATAAAATCTGACCTGTTGGATCAGGGCCTGACATACGACAGGCTTCAGGAAGATATCCTGGACCATGTTTGTTGCATGGTGGAAGAGGAGATGATGGAGGGAAATGATTTTGAATCATCCTATTCTCTTGCAATTTCTTCTATTGGAAAAAATACGCTTAAAAAACTTCAGCATCAGACATTATTATTACTGGATAAAAAATTTCAAAAAATGAAAAATACAAGCTATTTCATCGGACTAACAGGTTCCATACTAACGGTAATCGGCGCATTGTTTAAAATGATGCATTGGCCCGGGGCAAGTATTCTTATGATTCTCGGATTTTTACTGGTAACCTTTGTATTTCTCCCCTTTTATTTTGTACTCAGTTATAAAGAACAGGCCGAAAAGCCTAAAATTATTTTCCCAATTGTAGGGTATACAACACTGGCCCTGATCCTTATCGGAGCCATTTTTAAAATCATGCACTGGCCCGGGGCATCTGTAATGCTTTCGTTGAGTATGGCCATGATTCTGATAGGATTTGTTCCCCTTTACATCATACAGGTTTTTAAAAAAACATCGGAAAAAAAAGGAAACATTGCCTATGTGGTAATGCTGCTGATCGGCATCTCAATCGTGGTTTTACTCTGGAGGGTAAATATTTCCAAATATACCATTAACCGCTTAACAGAAATGACCACTCATAATATCGAGTCTGTGGAGTTGTTAAATAAAAGAATCAGCCAGATAACCGAGCTTACACCGGATTCTCTGAAAATACCGGAAGTGAAGAAAATAATGCAGTATTCAGACGAACTGGAATCCCTGGCCAATCAAATGTTAAGCGGACTCCTTGCAAGCATTGACCAGGAAGAGGTAGCCCTTGCCGATGTGAATCACTGGGATTACAGAAGGGGAGCAAATAATGCTTTTCTGAAAAACGGTTTAGCGCAGGATTTTCTGCAGTTGTCCAGGGAATTTAAAGACTATTTGCTGGAACAGATAAAGGATCCGGTAGTTTTAAAACAGATTGAACATGATTTCAGGTTTTCAAGTGAATACTGGTATATAGGCTGGATTCCTGAAGATTATTTATTTGATCCGATCATTATTTCTTATCAGAAGATCACGGAATTTAAAAGGGCGATTATTTTTTCAGAGTATTTGGCTATCAGGGATTTATTATTTCAGGATTAGAAAAAAGAATCAGGTTTAAGTAAACTTCATTCATAAAGCATCCGTATCGGTGGCTGCTTTTGATCCTGTGAAATAGTCTTAGTTACAAGAAATACCCGAAAAGGGCTGAAGAAAAACAAATAGTAAAATAAAATATAGAAAAGCTTCTTCGGCCCTTTTCGGGTAAGTATTCTGACATCAATTCGCCATATTCCTACTTCACCTGGCTCATAATCACTTTGTCAAACATCCTGTCGCCAAACCATTTACGAATAAAAATCATGGGTTTTGCATATTTGCCAGCCACATATCGGATTTTCGGTTTTTTGCTTTTGATGGCTTTTGAAATGAGCTTTGTAATTACGGAAGGAGGAGAAACTTTTCCCTGGTCATACATTTCTTTGGTAGCTTTTGCAAGGGTATTGGCCAATCCTTCATAAACCGTTCCTTTTGATCGCTCTACCATTGGATCATAAAGTACATCGGCGAATTCTGTTTTTATTCCTCCCGGCTCAATAATTACCACATCAATATTGAAAGCTTTGAGCTCCAGCCTGAGACAATCTGACCAGCCTTCAAGGGCATGCTTGGTTGCGTGGTACCAGGCACCCATTGGAGTATATATCTTCCCACCCATAGATGAAATGTTTATTATTTTCCCACTCTTTTGCTTTCTCATGTGAGGTAAAACCTCTTTTGTGATATGGGCAAGGCCGAATATATTCACCTCAAACTGTTGTTTTGCATCTTCCAAAGAAACGGTTTCAACAGCTCCGTATACCGCATAACCCGCATTGTTGATCAATACATCGATGCGGCCCTGCTCTTTAATAATAAGAGAAACGGCTGCTGTTACTGATTTTGGATCCGTAACATCCAGCTGAATGGAGTGACCTCCGGCTTCAACAATATCCTTCATTTTTTCAATTCTTCTGGCTCCGCCATAAACGATGTATCCCTCTTTGATCAAATGGAGGGCAAAATCCTTACCCAATCCGGAGGATGCACCGGTAACTAAAATTGTTTTACTCATTTTTATAATAATTAATATGTGATTACTTACTTACAAATTCTTATAAATTTTTTTAGACCTTATATTTTTTCAACAGGAATTCTTTCATCCCGGAAGATTTATCCTGGTTTCCTTTTAATATATCATTCGCAATCCCTTCCAGGATCAGATTAAATAATTCCGCTTCCTTTTCAGGATCTTCATACCCTAATTCTTTGAAAGAAACAGCTAATTTCTCAAGCAGGGGTTTCATTTTATCAGGATTATTATACTCCTTTTGCCATTTCAGGATAAACTGAAGTTTCCAGAAATTATATTCAGATTCACTTATTTCAAAAGGAATCTCAATCGTTCTCCGGATAACAGTTTTGGGGTCTGACTCAAACAGAACAGGTCCGAAAATTTCACCTATTTTTTCTTCTGCTTTCTGAACCAATGCATGAAGCAAAGCCTGTTTATTTGCGAAATGTCTGAAAATAAGTCCTTCCGACACCCCCGCTTTTTTAGCAATCTTACTGGTTGGAGTGGCCGCATAACCCTCGTTGGCAAATAGCTCCAAAGCAGCCTTTAATATTTTTTCCTGTTTATCTGTCATTAAAAAAAGTGATTAAACACTCACAAATATAGAATAAATTTCTCTTTTATCAAATTTTATATTTATTATCTGTATAATATCAGAACAACGGAAAGAATTATATTTCCGTATCAGATTCTCATTCCCCGGAGTAATTCAATCTGCTATAACT
>CBDUPM010000103.1:0-7884 GCA_965369105.1 uncultured Bacteroidales bacterium
AATAGTTATGGAGCTTTGATATCCTATGCTTCTTATAATCCCGAAAAACTTGATACCATGGATTACTCCTGGATTGAGTTGCGTCCTTCACCCATAGCCTATTCGACTGCCCGCCGTTTTAACGAGGTTTCTTTATATCTTTCAAAAAAGAATGAAGATTATCTAAGCATGGAATTTTTAATCAATGATTCTGTATTTGAAAAGATTGAAGCTCTGGAGGATTTAAATTATAATAAGATCAGCTGGAATTTTAATCAGACTCCGAAATCATTTAAAATTAAGTTCAGGGGAAAAGGTTCGCCTGAGTTATACGGCATCAGCCTGGATAATAAGTGGGGTGTAGCCCTGGATAATATTCCTCTCAGGGGAAGCGCAGGATTGGTTTTCAGTAAGAATGATACGGTTCAGCTACGTCAAATGTATGAAGATCTGAATGTCGGGATGATTATTCTTCAGTTTGGAGGAAATGTAGTACCCTATATGAGCAATGCGAAAGTTTACAAAAAGATTTTTAAGCGGGAATTAAAGGTAATCAAATCACTGGCCCCGGATGCTGCTGTTTTGGTTGTTGGCCCTTCAGATATGTCTTTAAAGGAAAATGGGAATTATATTACCTATCCTCATCTGGAAAAAGTCAGGGATGCCATGCGAAACGCAAGTCTGGAATCAGGATATGCTTTTTGGGATATGTATAAGGCCATGGGAGGCAGAAATTCCATGCCTTCCTGGGTTTTCGCCAACCCTCCGCTGGCTATAAATGATTTTGTTCATTTTAATGCCCGCGGATCCAGGGTAATATCTGAAATGTTGTTTAGCGCATTCATGTATGAGTATAATCAATGGGAGAAAAGTGTTAGATGAATTAGAAAAGTAAAAAAAAAGTAATCAGCTGAAAGAAAGTTGAATAATCTTAATTTCAACTCTGATGGTCCCTGACCTTTAAGCTTAAGAAAAAATATAATTTGAACAACTTCCAAAACATATTTCTCTTTGACCCGGAAAAACCCCTGCTTTTCACGCAAATGTATTTCTGGGTATTTTTTGGAGTTGTGCTGGGGATTTATTCTATTATCTATCCCCAAAAAAGTGCCCGGAACGGATTTCTGTTTATTGCCAGCTTATTCTTTTACTGGAAAACCAGTGGTTTATTTTTCCTGCTATTAATCTTTTCAACCATTGCCGACTATTTTTTTGGTATACAGATTTACAAGTCCAAAAGGAAAATCTGGAAAAAGCTCTTTGTAAGCGCCAGTGTGATTGTAAATCTGGGGATGCTCTCCTATTTTAAGTATTCCTATTTTTTTACCGAAACTGTAAATGAGTTTTTCAATACCAATTTTGAAGTATATAATTTTCTTGCTGCCATGTCAAATTCCATTACAGGTTCGAAATTTGACGTTGCCATTATCGGTTTGCCGGTAGGAATATCGTTTTTCACCTTCCAGACTATATCCTATGCAGTGGATGTTTACCGAGGAAAAGTGAAACCGGTAAGATCTGTTCTTGATTTTGGATTTTATGTGTCATTTTTCCCTCAGCTGGTTGCCGGACCCATTGTCAGAGCTTCAGAATTTATTCCACAATTATATAAACGCTATAACCTGACTAAGCAGGAATTCGGATATGCTCTGTTCCTGATCCTGAATGGCCTGATGAAAAAAATGTTTATCGGTGATTATCTGGCCGTGAATTTTATTGACCGGATTTTTGCCAACCCGCTGGGGTATTCCGGATTTGAAAATATTGCAGCACTGTATGCCTATTCCCTTCAGGTTTATTGCGACTTTTCAGGTTATACGGATATTGCCATCGGAATCGCCCTTCTTCTTGGTTTCAGGTTACCAAAAAATTTTAATTCTCCCTATAAAGCCGATTCTGTCGGAAACTTCTGGAAACGCTGGCATATCTCTCTGTCATCCTGGTTAAAAGACTACCTCTACATTCCCCTGGGTGGTAACCGGCATGGGAAATTCAGGACCAATATTAATTTAATGCTCACCATGTTACTCGGTGGATTGTGGCACGGGGCAAGCTGGGAATTCGTTATCTGGGGTGGACTGAATGGTGTTGGCTTACTTATTTACAAATACTGGAAACGGATCAGCCCCTATGAACACAGCAGGCATTGGGGAGTACATTTATGGAAAGTATTTTTGACCTTCAACTTTATAACCTTTACTAGAATTTGGTTTCGCTCTGAATCTATGTTGCAGGCAAATCAATTTCTTAGCCAGACCTGGAATTCACTGGATATGAGACTGGCACCGGATGTAATCCTATCTTATTATAAAGTTTTTCTTATAATGCTGCTGGGTTATGTGGTCCATTGGCTCCCCTCCGGATTTAAGAGGAGATATCAGGATTGGTTTATAACATCCCCGATTTGGTTAAAACTGATCATCGTCCTAATAATTGTATTCATAATATACCAGTCATGGAGTGCAGATATGGTACCATTTATATATTTTCAGTTTTAGGAATAATTCCTTAATAATTTGCCTTAGTTTAAAACAATAATCTTGCTACATTTGAGCTTTCAAACGCAATTAGATGAATTTAATCCGGACTTTCAGCAAAAAGAAATTTCCCAATATTGCAATAGGAATTGTTATTGTTGTTTATATAATCAGTAATTTTTCCCACCATAAATGGACCAAAGCCTATGATTTTCCAAGGGGCGTAATTGTCTGGGATGTAATTTCCTATTACAGCTATCTTCCAGCTTCAATTATTTACAAAGACCTGAGCCTGGAGTTTCTGAATGAACCCGGATTTGAAAATGATAACCGGTTTTGGCCGGTAACAACTGAAGAGGGGAAGAAAGTGATCCTGACATCTATGGGAGTGTCGGTCTTATATTCACCCTTTTTCTTTATTGCTCATGTATTAGCACCGGTATTTGGAGAACCCCGGGATGGCTTCGGAGGAATCTATCAGTTTTTCCTGGCTTTTTCAGCACTGATTTATGTGGGATTGGCATTTATTTTTCTTAAGAAAATTCTCCGGAAATATTTTTCAGATATTACAGCTGCCATCACCATACTCCTGATCGGGCTGGCCACCAATCTTCATTATTATTCTACATATGAGGGTGCCATGTCTCATTCCTATAGTTTTTCCCTGATTGTTCTTTTTATGTTTCTTATTCTGAAATGGCTTGAAAACCCGAATTTGAAATACAGCATTATAACCGGATTGGTTTTTGGTCTTATTGTTCTGATCAGGCCTACGAATATTTTCATTCTTTTGTTTTTTATTTTCGCCGGAGTTACATATGGGAAAGGATTTTTAGAGCGACTAAAGCTGTTCATTTCAAAATGGCCGCTGGTTTTAGTAATGATGATGGCATTTGTTTTGGTATGGGTTCCACAATTTTTGTACTGGTACTCACAAACCGGGAAGCTTTTTTATAATGCCTATACAGAAGTGGGCAGTGCTTTCTTCCTGGATGCCCCTCAAATTATTAATGTACTTTTTAGTTACCGGAAAGGTTTATTTATTTACGTTCCCCTGATGATATTTGCGGTATTTGGAATAACAGAGCTCTACAGGCAGAAATCAAAATTTGCATTTGCTGTCAGTATTTATTTTGCCTGCATATTGTATGTTTTATCTTCCTGGTGGTCCTGGTGGTTTGGCGGAAGTTATGGGCCAAGAACATTTATCGATACTTATGCCATCATGTCTCTTCCCCTGGCAGCTTTAATTTTCCGGGTAGAAAACGCAGGCAGGAAAATAGTGATTCCAGGTATAATCCTGACGGTTCTTCTTCTTACTCATGGCATTCTGCAGCATAATCAGTATACCCACAGACGTCTGCATCACCTGGGTATGACCAAGGAAGCCTATTGGACCAATCATCTGTTACGATTCAAAGAAGGGCCGCATTACTGGCAAAAATTATCTTTACCTGATTTATATCTCGCCCGCAGGGGTATGTATTATTTTTATCCTACCGGGGAAGATTATTCTGTTTATAAGGAATTGGATCCTGAAGTCGCAAAAAAGCTGATAAAAAACGAAATTTTAAAAGATGCCAGCCTCCTGAGACAAATAAAGCGTTATTCCAAACGACAGAATGAAAGCTTTGAAACCTCTATGAAGATAGTAGTGGAAGAGATTTATGATGGCAAGAAATCAGGCGGACAGGGCTAAGATCAGACTTCCACTTTCCTGATATCTTTTATTTTAAAAAGCTTCCGGAACTTAACCAGGTAGAGAAATCCCCCAATTAAAATGGATCCCACATAGGTTATGATAAACTGCAGGGATGAAACAGAAATAGCTATTTCCTTGCTGTAATTCATCATGGCCCAGATATTGACAAAAACCAATTCCCGGGTTCCGAATCCTGCCACCGTAATCGGTAAATATGAAAGGATGTTGGAAATAGAAACCGAACCAATTCCTGCTAAGAGCCTGACAGGGGCCCCTAATTCATTACTGAAAATTACAGGAATAACAGCCAGACAGAAAAAGCTTGCCAGGGATAAGAGGAAAGAGATCAATAAAATGAAAATATTTTTTCCTTTCCAGGCCTGGTAAAGAATCTGAATCCTTTCATTCAACTTTACTTTCTTTTTAGTTAAGGAAAGAAGGGGTTTAAAGAATATATCCGGGAAAATAATTAAGGCAAGGGATAGCAGAAAAAACAGTACAATCACTCCCAGGCTCAGAACAGGAATGTCCTTTCCACTGAAAAACATCAATATGGAAATTCCTGCCATCATACTTAAAACCAGAATATCCCATACCCGGTCAAGAATAACGGAGGAAGTGGCCTTTGAATAATCATTTTGATGTTTCTTTTTCAGGAAATATATTTTGGCAAACTCCCCAATTCTTCCGGGGGTAATGGAGCTTAAAAATCCGGTTATCAGGTAAATCAATAGGGTGGATCCATAACTCATATCTACCCCAAAGGCCCGGTTGATTAGCAACCAGCGGAATGCTTTAATAAAATAAACCGCTAAAAGTAAAGCTAATCCTGACAATAATTTTATAAGAGGTACGGTTGCGCTGAGCTGTAATATTTCTCTAAATTCAAGATCCCGTATCACAAAATAAAGCAAAAGAAATCCTATACCATGTAATAAAAAAAAGCCTGTATTTTTCAAGGATAAAATTTTCATCCCAGTTCCTTTCTTTTTACGGATGAAGTGGACTTTTTCCAGAGGGTCCTGGTTTTTTCAAAGATTTTTCCAATAAAGGCAGGGGAAAATAATTCGATAAAAAAACTTGCCAGGCGGGTTCCCAGAATTAAAAAGAGAAAACTTATCATCGCCTCCATTAGATATCTTGAAAACTTGAAGCCTGAGAATTTGTATCCCCAATCCGGAATTTTCCCTCCTCTCCATTTTCTGAATTTCATCCGGATAAATGAGCCTCTTTTTTTAAAATCATATCCATGGGAATGCATCTGGATAGCCTCTTCTGCCTCGATAGGAGAAAGTTCCAGTTTTCCTGATTCATTCATTTCCTTCAGGATATTATCTCCCTCTTTGGACCGGGTAATTATAATCGAAAAACCTTTTCCTCTTTCCTCATACACGGGAGCCCAGGCATCACCTCCTGAAAGGTCCGTAAATTCATTGCTGAAGTCTGTGCAATAAAGACTGTTTTTCAGAATATGAAAGGGAATGAGGTAATTTGCATGAAACTTTTTCAATTCCAGTACTCTTCCTGATTTCATTTCAACCCTCATATTTCCGGGCCATTCCCCATACCTGAAATATAGCTTTGTAATATCCCTGTAGTCTTTTTCCCCATGACTCTTAAGAAAGCTTTTCACGGATGAAAAATACAGCGTATTTCCATAAAAGGGGCCAAAAATAAAACGAATATTCTCAACCAGGGGATGATGCATGTCCTGCATTTTCCTGACCGACTGAACCTGGGCCGGAAGTCCGACAAATGCCAGTTTTTTATCCAGTTTCCAGGTTTCAGATAAATACTCACAGGTGGAGGTGATTATGTATTTACTTTGTGCTGCTTCCAGAATATCCTCTTCAGTTGTTGCCAGGAAACTTTCTGTGAGCCAGGGTTTGCGGTGTGACATCCGGGTAGTAATAACTCCATCTATTTGCCCTGTTTTTAAAAGATGAATAAGGACCCCGGAAAGAATACCTCCACTGGCAGCATTTCTCCTGACTTTCTCATCTTTAACATGACCAATAAATATGGATTCATAGGATCCCAGGTAAGGATGATAAGCATTGGCCCGGGGGAATATTTTTTTATTGAATTCCGGAAATTTGAATTCCCATGCAGGACAAGCTTTTAATATTTCACTGGCCTCCTTTTCATCCAGGGGGCTATGAATCTCTGGCAGGTATTTTCCTTCCCGGTCAGCAATAGAAATCTTTCCTTTACCCAATGCAACGCAACTACCACAGCGTGTGCATAGTTCCGATCGCATGATATGTTTTAATTTCCTAAGCTCTTTCACAAATGTAAAATTGTCTGATTCCTAATTCAGAAACAAAAGTATTTTGTAAACGGTCGATCAGTTTCTCTCCAAATTTTTGCATGGCAACCGGGCCAACCGGGATCAATATGGTTCCTTTGTGAAGTTTCAGTTTCCATCCTGTTTCTTTCAGCCATTTTTTCACTTTCCCTGAAGAAGGAAAACGATGGGGCCCCTCTCCATGTCCGCCAAAAAGAAACGAATAAATTCTGTATGGGATTTCCGAGGTGGCCGGCGGGCAACTTAGAACCATAATGGAATTTTTTTTGGAAATCCGGTGCAATTCAGATAAAAAACGCAGGGGTTCTGACACATGTTCCAGAGTCTCAAGACTTAAAATCCTGTCAAACTGCCCGTCATTAAATGGGAGAGAAGAATAATTATCTATTTTAAGCTGTTTTAGCCCGGGGTTCATTTTTTCTGCTACCTCCATTAATCCTTTGGATATTTCTGCATGAAGAACATCGGCTGCGGGACAATTCTTTTTTATATATTTTTCCGCTTCTCCGTCACGGCTTGTGATATTGAGAATTTTATGACCCGAACTTATTTTTAAGTGATGGATGCTTTCAATGAATCGCTGGTCATGGGTAGCTTTTACCCTGTCGTTTTCTTTTACATAAATATCTGCCACACTGTCCCAGTGAGCTTCCACTTCCTTGTCTTTCCAGGGATTTGAAGACATGTCAGAATTTCTTTCGGTTTAAAATTGAAATCTGGTCTGCCAGCAGTCCGATGAAAAACAAGAACATACCCAATATTATTGCCAGTACACCGGTGTTTGAAAATTTTCCGAAACCAATATATCCGTATATTCCGAAACCAAGACCAAAAAGACTGATGGCAAGGCTTGCAGGGAAGAACACTTTTAAAGGATTGAACAACATAATGATCCTGAATAATAAGAGGATAGTTTTACTTCCATCCTTAAAAAACCTGACATTACTCTTTCGGCCCACTCTTTCCTGAACATCAATGGGTATGGTTGAGATATTATAACCTTCTTTCAGGAAGGCAAGAGTTGAGGTGGTTGAAAATGAAAAGCCGTTTGGCATCATATGCAGGAGTTCGAAAATTAGGTCTTTCCTGAAAGCCCGGAATCCGGAATTAAAATCCGGAAGTTTTTGTTCTACCAGGTACTCCCCAATCCTTCTGATGATACGTTTTCCAAGCGTCCGGTTTGCGACCTGGAAAGATTCTGCGGAGCGTTCCCCGATTACCATATCGTATTCGTCCAGGAGGTCAATGAATTTATTTATTTCATCCGGATCATGCTGCCCGTCACTGTCCAGAATAATAATCCTGTCTCCCTGACTTTTCCTGATCCCGGTTTTTAAAGCTGCTCCATATCCTTTATTTACCGAGTGTTTTAATGTGGTAAATGGAAATTTCTGACAAATCTCAAAGGTTTTATCCGT
>CBDUPM010000104.1:0-7877 GCA_965369105.1 uncultured Bacteroidales bacterium
CATTCTTTCGGTTAAAAATGAATATGATGAAGACCAATACTTTGATCTTAAATTAAAAACCAGGGGTAATTTCAGAAGAGACCGGTCGAACTGCAATTTTCCACCCTTACGTTTAAATTTTGACCGTGACCAGCTGGACAGTACAGTATTTGAAGGTCAGAATAAGTTAAAACTGGTAACACCCTGTATTTTGAATTCAGATGAATATGAACAATATGTAATTTTGGAATACCTGGTTTATAAAATGTACAATATCATTACGGATAAAAGTTTAAGGGTAAGATTAACAAAGGTAAATTTTATTGATAAGGCGGAAAAGCAGAAATCCTATACCATTCATGGTTTTTTAATTGAAGATATTGATGATATGGCCGGAAGAAATGGTTTCAGGGAGGTAGATCTGAATAATATTCCCCTGGGATATACCGATTATTTTTACCAGACATTGGTTTCCGTATTTCAGTATATGATAGGAAATACGGATTGGTCGGTCCCCTATGCGCATAATATCAAACTTATCATGGAAAAGCCCGACCTCAGACCTATACCTGTACCTTACGATTTTGACTGGTGCGGAATGGTGAGTCCCAGGTATGCCATTCCATCCCATAAACTAAATATTGAAACCGTTGACCAGAGATTATACCGGGGCTTTACAAGACCAATCGGAGATTTTAAAATGGTATTTGATTTTCTTCTTAGTCTTGAGAATGAATTCTATAAATTATTCGATCATCCCCTGCTTTCGGAAGAAAACAGGGAGCGGTCAAAACGCTATCTTGAAGAATTTTTCGTAATTATTAAAGACGATGAAGCCATTCACCGGGAATTTGTTCTGGCCAGTCGAAAAATTAACAAGGATACCTATTATGGCAAATAAAATATTTTTAATTCCCGGCGATTAGAATATCTACAATCTCTTCAACAGGTTCCAGAGTTTTTTTGTCTACCACGGGAAAATCGTTTTTATAATTCCAATGGCACCAGGCTATATCATGCTTGTCAAAAATGGTCATCAGGTCAGAATATAGCTTTTGCCTGATTTCTATGGGAGTGGTAGGAAAACATCCAAATTCACCACAATACAGGGGCAATCCATATTTATCTGCAACGGTTTTAGCCAAAAGTATCCTTTTTTCAATGCTTTCAGGATTAAAATCTTCATTAGCTTCTTTGAGTCTTTCGGCCAGTTCCGGACTGAGACTGCTCAGTTTGTCCGGGTCTACTGTATATCCCGGATATTGAACTTCACCCTCATACTCTGCTAAAATGCCTGTCCAGGGTGCTTTATAATGTGTCAAAATAAAAGGATCATAAAAATGAAAACTGAGAATCAGATTTTCATCATCTTCAGGAATTTTTAAATCCTTAAAGCTAAATACCATTTGCCATTTGTTTGAACCAACCACAATTGGTCTTTCAGGCTCTTTTTGTCTTACAGTCTGAATACCTTTGGCAATAAGCTTGTTCCAGTCTTCCGGATCTTCAGCAACAGCCTCATTCATTAATTCATAGGCGAGCTTATCATTGGGATATTGGGATAATTCCTCAGAAAGCTGATCCCAGAAACCCCAAAACTGCCTTTGAGCTGTGGTATCTGTCCATAATCTCTGGTTCCCCGTATTGAAATGATGAGAACGTAGTACATGTAAATCCACAATCACCCTCAGATCATTTTCAAACGACCAGTTGATAGCATTGTGCAGTAACTGAAAGGCTTCTTTATGCTTATTGCCGGCCTCGTCCCACATATGCATTTCATCAATTGGAATGCGGACATGGTCAAACCCCATAGAGGCAATTTTTATAAAATCTTCTTCTTTTATGTAGTTTTCACGTTCTTCTCCCCGCTTTTCTGTCTGGGAAAGCCAGTGGCTGACATTCAGTCCTTTTTTTATTTCAAATCCGGTCGTTGAATTTCCGGAATCGTTTTCAACACCTGTTTTACAGGAAATTATAAAAAGACTGGCAAGAATCAGAATGAATAATGTATTCTTCATTTTTTAATATTTTTAATTGATTTCTCCGGATAAATTGAAGCTGAAATTTAAGCAAAGTTTTATTTATTTCAGAAAAACTAAGGAGAAATCAGGAAAAAAGTTTTTTTTATAATGAAGCTAAAATTACAATGCCGGCTGTAGGATGGAAGAAAGAGGAAGTTTTTAACTTATTGCATTCCCTACTCTGGATTTTCTGTTGAAATCATAGGTTCTGAAAACTTTTTCCAGTCATTACCCATTCTTTTTACCGCTTCCCGAAGCTCTTCCTCCGGAAGGATAATATTATAATTTTCCCAGTATTCAGGATCGGCAGGCAATTGTTGATCCGAAAAGATACTCTGGGGGTTGATCAGACTGTTTCTCGGAATGTTTATATCTGCATTTAATTCCGCATCGGTAACAGCCAATTCAATAGCTACTTTGTATGTTGAAGAAATCCAGTTTCGTTTTCTGCGGAATTTAAAACTGAGATCTGCATGACTCATATTGATCAGGTGAAGGCCTTCAACTTCAGAATATTCCACACGGTAATGCGCTTTTAATAAGCGGGTTTTTATTTTTCTGCTTTTCTTAATAAAGAATTCGCTGGCGTCTTTTTTAAAAAAGGCGGGATTTAATTCAAAGTCGGCCGCTACAATGGCCAGATTTTTCTGTTCAATGTATAGCTGCCCCTTGTAATATGCATCTTTTAAACCTTTCTTTTGCTCAAAGTTGATTAAATAAACCAGCCTGTCGTTGAAATATATAATATCGGCAAAATTAAAATTATAGATTTTGTTAAAGTCAGGACCCAGGAAATCAGGCAGATTTGTAATGATATCGAGCTGCAGACTGCTATGCACACCGGCTTTAATTTTTAGCAATACGGTATCTTCAGCAGTGGTATTCTGAATTTTTCTGCCTTTTTCAATTCTAACCTTATCCCTTTTCAGGTTGCTTTCAGTCGCTTGTTTTTCAATCTCCAGCAGAGCCTCTGAAAAGGTCATAATTTCATTGTCCTTAAGGGTGAATTCACGAAAATAGGCCTTTAAATAGGAGGGTTTCTGATGGTAGTTTTCCTGTATTCTTTTTATGGCTTCCTTCACGATTTCATTCGGATCCTGGTAACGGATTAATACTTCCTGCAATGAAATATACCGGGGTCTCATTTCGATGATAAGATTTTCTTTTTCTTCCTTATCAAGGGGGAGGTAATAGTTTTCAAAACCGATCATTGAAAAGCTGAGACTGTATTTCTTTTTTCCGGACGGAATTTTAAAACTGAATTCACCGGCCTCATTTGCCAGAACTCCCATATTCGTTCCAACAAGAGAAATGGTAGCGAAACCTAATTTTTCTTTGGTTTCTTTGTTTATTATTTTCCCGCTGATTTTTATGGGATTATCCGGATGGGAGAGGTCTTTTACTCCGGGAAGCTCATTTTCATTTAGAAACAGGACAATATTTTTATCTATAATGCGAAATCCAATTTCTCCTCCTGTAAAAACAGACCTTAGCCGGTCCTCCATGCTGAGATTTTCTTCCCTGATTAAGATGCGTTTTCCTGGCTGGATTATTGAGGCATCATAAGTAAAGTTTAAACCGGACTGATCGCTTATTTCTTCCAGTATATAGGAGAGGTCGTATGAGCCTGGTAAAATGGAGATATTCAATTGCCTCGGGTCGGCGGTAATATTCTGTCCGGCCAGATTAAATCCTTTTACTGCCAGGATCAGGAAAAAATATAGACAGAACTTTTGGATCATTTTTTTATTTCATGCTAATAATGTATCTGCCTTTTTCAAGTTTATATTCAAGATCAAAAGCAACGCTGATGGTCTTGATAATGGCATCGATAGATTGCTGGCTGTATGCAGAGGTCAGTTTTAAATTTTTTATTTCATTATCCTTTAAAATAATTTCCACATGATATGATTTTTGTAAAACATCAAGGATGGTGCCAAGATTCTGATCTATAAATTCAAATTCATGCGTTTTCCAGGCAAGCAAATTCATATTGTAATGATCCATTTTTGACTCAAAGTTTCCATTACTTTTTCCGAATTCACCCATTTCAAGAATAATACCCTTCGATGATTCCGAGGCAAGCAATCTGACCTTTCCTGATTCAACAAAAACTTCTGTTGTTTTTTCTTCCCGGTTTTCTTTCACATTAAACCGGGTCCCGATAACATTTATCATTCCTTTTTCCGTTTCTATTTTAAATGGATTTTCAGGATCAGACATCACTTCAAAAAATCCTTCACCTTTTAGTTTTACCTTACGGTTAAGGTTGAAATCTTTGGAATAATAGACAACTGCATCTTTATTTAGCATTACAGTACTTCCTTCCGGGAAAGTAAAGGAAGCAGCATTTTCAGGGGAAGTGAAAGCATAATATCCTTTTGGAGGCAAATTATTATCAGAAAGGATAAACCATAATCCAAAGGAAAAAATAACGAGGAATACAATGACAGCAGCAACTCTGTATAATGGATTGAAAATAATAAAATTACCCGAATCTGAAGTTTCCGTCAGATTATCCTCTTCAAGCCTTCTGTGGAGCTTTTCCCATGCCATTTTTGTATCAGTCGGTGTTTTATCGCCCAGGTAATCCCAGCTGATTTTTATTTTCCGGAATTCTTCCTGGGCGGTTCTGTTTTTCCTGAGGTAGGTTTCAAACGCCTTTCCTTCTGTTTCAGACATCTCGCCACTAAGGTAATTTGCCGACAGGGTCCATATATCTTTATTGGTTTTCATTATCTTTTTATTAATAGCCATGCTCCTTTAATGAAATTCGAAATGCTTTCAGTGCCCTGGCCATATTGGCTTCAACGGTTTTTACAGAAATGGTGAGTTTTAGGGCAATTTCTTTGTATTTCAAACCTTCAAAACGACTCAGGTTAAAAATCTCTTTCGTCCTTTCAGGAAGTGAGTTTAAGGTTTTCTCTATCACTTCATTCAATTCTTCCTTTTGAATTTCTCCTGAAGCATCCACTGAAATATTGTTATCGTTTATAAATTTTTCTTCGTCCATTGGTATCTCTCTTTTCATTTTCCGTATTTCCATAAGTGAATTATTATAAACAGATTTGAAAAGATAGCTTTTCCAGCTGGTGGTCAACCGGAATTCCCGCCGGTTTTTCCAGATATTATAAAATACATCCTGAACAACTTCTTCTGCCAGTTCAGAATTTTTCAGTATGCTTCCTGCATACAGAACTAATCCTGGGTGAAATTGGTGAAAGAGGAACTCAAAAGATTTGATGTTCCCCTTTCTAAGTTGATTCATTATTTTACGATCACTGGTTTTCATTCAACACCTTAAGATTAGCTTTCATAGGGATTCAGAAATCAAAATACTTATTTATTTCTGAATATTCCAAAGATCGAAATAATGAATGAACTATTTATTTTGACGGTATAGTTTTTTAATGGCAGTTTCAATACTCTGGTCAGGTTCGATCAGGTTATAATCACCCCAATAATCAGGATCAAAAAATGCATACACTTTTTCATCCATAAAATCATTTTCTTTAAACCTTACTTTTCTTTCTATTTTTTCTGCCATATCCAGATGCCTGTCTGTAATGGCTATTTCAGACATCAGGGAATAGGTGGAGTTGAAAAGCTTCTTTTTCCAGTTTAATTTAAATTTCACTTCCCCTCTTGCATAGTTAAAGAACCACTTATTTTCATCAATTGTATAGCTGACCCTGTACGAAGTATTTATGGGGGTTATAGTTACACCCAGGGGTTTTTTCTTAACAAAAATTCTGGCTGCCTCCTCCTTATTGTCAAGGTTTAAGGCAAATTCGGCCTCTGATATTGCCAGTCTTTCAATTTCAACATAAATTTTTCCGAAAAAATAGGGCTGATCAATATATTCCTTTTGCCGGAAAGATATTACATAGTGCAGTCGGTCTTTTAAGGAAACCACATTTTCGAGTTCGAAGTCATATATTTTATCAAAATCATCCAGGAAAAGGGTGTAAGGATTTTTCACAACATCCAGTAAAAGTGTCACAGCCGGGCCTCCCTGCATTTTTACAAACAAAGTATCCATTTTGGCCACATTGGTGCTTTTTCTTCCCTTATCTATTTTAACCTGGTCAAACTGGGCCTGGTTGTTATATGGGGATTTATATATATCAACCACCGCTTCAGAAATAGAAACATAGTTTCTCCTGTCTTTTACGGTTTCCCTGTAAAAACCAGTCATCATAATGGCTTGGGTCATATAGTTTTCCCTGATTTTTTTTATGACATTGAATATGATATCATCGGCACTGGCCGGTCTGACGGTGAGTTCACGTATAAACTCCGTAACCGGGGATAAAAGAATGGTTTGTGGCTTATCACCGGAGAAACTTGTTAAAGGAAGGCTTGAGTTTTTGTAGCCCAGACTGGAAATAAGTAGTTTGTCAGATTTGCTGTTTTTATTGATTTTAATGGTAAATTCCCCATCAATATTTGTAACCGTCGCAATATTGGTGCCTTCGGCCTGCACCGAAGCGTATGGCAGAATTTCGTTAGTTTCAGCATTTTTTACAATGCCTTTGAAGCTTTGGTAGCTAATGCTGTCGTTCTGTGCTGATACAGCCTGAAAATTCAAGGCTAATAGGAACAGAATAATGGCGGAAATGATTTTTGAGATTTTCATAACTATTGAATTTAAAAATGGTTAATCTTTTGATTTCTATAGTTAAGATGCAAAAAGAGAGTTTTACCCTATCTTATCTTTCAGTTTTCCTTTGATTTGCTGAGATTTCCTGAAAACGGGGTTAATATATATTGCATAAAAATAAGGGTTCAGGAGGCAATGAAAAATTTAACTTACAGATAATAAATAGTATAGAAGAATATAATGCTTTCATTTGTGCTTCTCCGGACAGGCTATTAAGTCGAGAATTTCTTGATTTTCAGAATTACTTTAACAACAATTTTTGTTTATCTTTAGCCCTCCGTTTTAAATTGAAAGAAATATCAGCTGAAAACAGATTAATTGATATTTATTTGAGTTCCCCAGAATAAAAAAACAGTAATAACCTATATTTCAATTAACTTAAAAAAGTAAAATATGGAAGCATTTAATTTACTTCAGGTGGAAACAGTGAATGCAACAGTTAAAGCCTTTTGGTTTGTTCCGGTTGCATCCCTTATAGCCCTTGTTTTTGCCTGGTTCTTTTTCAAGTCTATGATGAAAAATTCGGAAGGTACCGACCGGATGAAAGAAATCGCTCAATATGTCCGTGAAGGAGCAATGGCTTACCTGAACAGGCAGTATAAAGTTGTAGCGCTCGTATTTTTAGTGATGGTGGTTTTATTGGGAGTTCTGGCCTATTTCAAAGTTCAGAATCCTTTTGTTCCCATAGCATTCCTGACCGGAGGTTTTTTCTCTGGACTTTGCGGGTATCTCGGAATGAAAACTGCAACCTTTGCTTCAGCACGTACCGCTCATGGTGCGTCACAGTCATTAAATAAAGGATTGCAGGTTGCCTTCAGAAGTGGTGCCGTAATGGGTCTTATTGTGGTAGGTTTCGCCTTGTTGGATATTGCCTTATGGTATATCATTCTTACCAAATGGGTTTATACTCCTGAGCATATGGAACTGGGTATGCGTTTCCTTGGCCTGGACTTTGTTCATGCAGGAACCACCCAACATGAAAAAATGGTTGAAATTACCGCCACGATGCTTACTTTCGGAATGGGAGCCTCTACTCAGGCGCTTTTTGCCAGAGTGGGTGGTGGAATATATACCAAGGCGGCGGACGTTGGAGCCGACCTTGTAGGAAAAGTAGAAGCAGGCATACCGGAAGATGATCCGAGAAATCCTGCAACTATTGCCGATAATGTGGGTGATAACGTAGGTGATGTTGCGGGTATGGGAGCCGACCT
>CBDUPM010000105.1:0-7857 GCA_965369105.1 uncultured Bacteroidales bacterium
AGTATTGTTCATTTTTTTCAGTCACATGAAGATACAGATATTTTGAAGTTGGAATGGTTTCATTAACAAAAACACTGTGTAAATCTTCAGCACCTTCATCCATATTATCATTACTTTCAGGAGGATTGTTACAGGCTGAAAAAAAGACGATTAATAATCCAATAATGACTTTTAATTTATTTTGAAGTTGCATATTTTTTATTTTTTATTTTTTCTGAATCGCTTTATAATTCCTGCATTGAACCTGTAATTTTTATCCCTGTTATAGTCAGATACTTCAACGGAAGCTTTTAACATTAGATTTTTATCTAAATGAAAACTAAAACCTCCTCCATAATAATGATTAAGATTCGACTCCCTCTCACTGTTTAAATATTTATATTTTGCATTTCGATAATATAAATCAGCATATAATTTATCTTTAAAAACCATCCTGGAATGCCTGATTGACAAGACCTTATTCTCAAGGTAATTAGTGGTGTTAAAATTGTAATTTACCGATAACCGGCCTCCAATGCCCGGAATTTTAGAAAGATTTGTATAGGCATAAAGATTATTTGATTCATTCTGACTGTCACTTTGAAATCTTTTACTCAAACTTATTCCTAGTGAAACATATTTAAGGGGCTTAACATTTGCCCTGATTTTAAATCCCTGCCTGGCGAGGTCATCATCCAGAATTCTTTCAATTTCTGTCTGAAAAGTTTCATAATACAGGATTCTTTTTCTTGAGTCATACGACAATGTCACATCAAATTTCCTGCTGAATCTGTACCTGGCTGATAAATATAAATTTGTAAGCCTGACATCCGATCCCAGGCTATCACTCATTTTATTATAAATATCAAACTCGACTGAGGAGAATAAACTCAGTTTTTTCAGAATCGTGCTGGAATGCTGAAAATAGGTATACCTCCTGTCGGTTTTACCGGAATTTTTTTGTTCAAGGATACCCAGACTTGTTTGTGACCTGAAATTTTCATTATCTGTTGCCCTGCCAATATAGCCGCCAAATTCAAATAAATTCAGATTTAATCCATAATTAAATATATCGGGGCGGAAACCTGAAATAGCTCCCACATAATTTTTTCCAATTCTATTTTCAATCTGCAAACCATCTATTGCTCCAACCGATGACATTTTTGGATTTATTTTTCTTCCAAAACTTAAAGAAAGGGAAGGATTGAGATCATATTTTACTGCCAGGTTATAGATTTTAAAATTGTTATTGTCAGGATTTTCTGAAGATAATTCAGGAATATTTTTTTTATAGAATAAATAGCTCTCAAAAGAAACTTTGGAGTTATTGATATGGTCTGCATTTAGTGAAAAACGAGATAATACACGATGCCTGTTGTCACGTGAATCGGAGATGTTGTTATAGGATGAAAGTGAAATCTTTCCTTTTATTTTTTCATGGTAAATCCCAGGTTTCGGATTTTCAACTCTGGAATTTATTGAATCAGGTTTCAAAAGTGGGATTTTATTTTCTGTAACCTCATCTTTTGCAGGATCAGCTGTCCTTGTTTTTGAAATATGGATTATTTCGTCATTTATATTCACCGGACATTCATTGATAATTATGCAAACGCAGGAACTCGAGGACTTTTCCCTGACAATCAAACAGGGACGTTTTTCACCTGATATTTCCAGGGTGTCCCCAATGTTTATCTGCCTTGTATTTCCAAATTTCACATATACATTTTGTGAAGTAATAAAGCTTACCTTACCCTTCAGGCTATGATCAGGAACCTGTCCGAAAACACCAGGATACAGACTCACCAACACGAATGTGAAAAGGAAATTTTTGATCATCTAGTTATTATTAGAACCATCGGGATGGCATTCCAAACATTTAAAGCTTTCATATAAATAGCCGGAAACCTCGCTATGATTATTATTGGTCTCGGATTGTGCGTGACATGTTTTACAGGTAAAATCTGAATAATTGCTAATATTTGCATGGCAATCAATACACTGATTCCATTCTTCCCTGTGCTTCCCGCTATAAATCGGGAAATATTGAGCATCATGGTCAAAAGTTGACGGGTCCCAGGCATTTTCAGTATGACAGTCTTCACAACTTGTAGGAAATTGTGCTGAGGCATGAGCCGGGTCATTTGTATTATTGTAATCTGTCTGATGACATCCAAAACAATTGACCGGGGTATTATTATAATCACCATTATGACATTCGGAGCAATTATTTGAAATAGTGGCATGAGCACCGTTTAAGGCATAAAAATCATTATGATTATCAAACCGGGCCGGAATCCACTCGGGATCAGTTGTATGGCAGCTTGCACAATCATTGCTTAATGCTAATGCGATATGATTTGGATTATTGGTTTCATTATAATTATTTTGATGACAGCTGGCACACTCAGGAAGAGCATCCGAGAAATTCCCTGTGGTATGGCATTCATTGCAATCCTGAATTTCATGACCAAGAGTCAAAGGAAAGAAATTATGATCAATTCCTTCTTCAGCGGAACCTGTGGGATGACAGGAGAAACAGGCATTGCTTTCATATAGGTACCCTGAAATTCCATTGTGTTCTTCATCAGTTTCAGGATTGGTATGACAGTTTGTGCAGGAAAATAAGGAGAAGTTATCCGGAACGGTGTGACAATCGAGGCAAACATCCCATTCCCCGTTATGTTCTCCACTGTAAATTGGGAAATACTGGCCATCATGATCAAATGTTGAGGGCTCCCAGGCATTCTCATTGTGACAGTCGAGACACTCGGTTGAAAATTGCGCTGAGGCATGAGCCGGGTCATTTGTATTATCGTAATCTGTCTGATGACAAGCTATACAGGTATTAGGAGTATTAATATAATCCCCGTTATGACAATCTGCACAATTATTGGAAATGGAAGCATGAGCCCCATTCAGCTGATAATAGTCATTATGATTATCAAAACGGGCAGGAACCCAATCAGGATCGGTAGTATGGCAACTTGCACAGTCATTGCTTAATGCCAGCGCGGGATGATTCGGATTGATGGTCTCATTATAATTCGCCGAATGACAACTCATACATTCCGGAACAGCATCCGCAAAACTTCCGCTTGTATGGCAATCTCCACAATTTTGTATTTCATGCCCTAAGGTCAGTGGAAAAAAATCGTGAATAATACTTTCAGAATCCCAACCCATTCCAAAAAGATCATGACACTCTTCGCAATTCTGTGAGAATCCTGAACTAATATGATTTGGTACCTGAGCTGTTTGATAATCTTCCAGGTGGCAATTAATACATTCATTTCCTATCCGGTCAAATCTTAAATTAGTCTCAGACTTGTGGCATTCCTCGCAGTGGAGAACACTATGTACCCCAATAAGAGGAAAGCCGTTTTCTTCATGAATTTCAGGAATATTGAAAACTAACCATGATTCCGAACTATGACAGCGGGCACAATCATTTCCTACCGACATACTATGGATATCTGTATGACAATCAGAACATTGATTTGAAGTTCCCTTAAAAGTCAACTCGGTATGGCAGTCTCTGCAACTGGTTTGAACATGTCTTCCCTCAAGGGGATAGTCGGTACTTTCATGACTGAAAGAAAGGCTTTCTGTATTCACATTCCATGAAGATGGATCATGACATTTTGCGCAATCAATCTTCAGCTCTTTTTCATGAGGGGATTGTGCCAGCAAGGGTAAAAAACCCAATGCAAAAACGATTATAAATGACAATCTGCGCATTCGAATTTTTCAATTTTATAAATTATTAATTTCTCACCGTTCTCCTGAACTATTTCATGACATTTTTTGCATTCAATTTCAGCATGCCTTCCGGTTAAGGGGAAGGCCGTTTGATTATGATCAAATTTTTCAGGAAACCAACTATCCGGAATATGACATCTTGCACAATCCGTTTCACCGTTTATAGCAAATTCATCTTTATGAATATTTTCATGACACAATGAACAGTTGCTATCAAGAGTATTAAAAGCCTGTTTAAAACCGGAACCATTAACTGGTTGAAAATGACACTCCCGGCAGGTTGTTGCGGCATGCATGCCTTCAAGCGGCCAGTTGGTAAGGTTATGATCAAAACCGGAAATTGATGACCAGCTGTCAGCCACATGACATTCTCCGCATGTATTGTCAGGGTAATATTTCTCACTTATATGTCCTTTATGAAGATCTTCATGACAATCTATGCATTCAGTTCCTATTTCCCTGAATTTCCATTTTTCTTCCTTTTTATGACAGGAAAAACAGGGAGTTGCCATATGCGCACCTTCAAGAGGAAATGTAGTTTGCTGATGCTGGTCAAGGCTGTATAAACTATACTCAAAACCGTGTTCAAGGGAATGACATTCATAACAGTCCGTAATTTGTCAGTTTTTTCTGAATTCTCCATTATGATAATCGGAATGGCAATCGGTACAGGCATCAAAAGAAATGGCTTTTGAAAATCTACCCGGATGGCATTTTTTACAATCAACCTCGGTGTGTTTTCCTGACAGCGGATAATCTGTTAGTGAATGATCAAAAGAGTCCATATTTTTCACGGAAATGAAACTTTTCTCATTATGACATTGTGAACAATCCTTGCCGAATTTGCCATCGTGTCTGTCCTCGTGACATTTTAAACAGTTATTCTCATTTATTCCTTGCCTGTCCTTAAAAACCAATTTTGGATTCTTGGTTTTGGAATGGCAGGAGTAGCAATCAATATCCACATGGCGCCCTTTTAGTGAAAAATTGGTAGAATTATGATTGAACCTTCCTTTTCCGATGAAATTTGAAAACAGAACTTCATTATGACATTGAGAACATTTTCCTTTTATTCTCTGGTTATGCGGATCATTGTGACAGGAATTACAATCATTGAAGGATATTCCGCTAAATTCCTGAAATGATTTTCCATTACGATTACTTATTTTATGACACTCCTTACAATCGACGCGGGTATGACTTCCCAAAAGTTTAAATCTGCTGTTATCATGATCAAACTTTGAGGCAGGTCTGAATGCTTCCATATTGTGACAGGAAAGGCATTCTTTTGACAAGGTTTTTTGATGAAAATCTTCATGACAGGAAAGGCATTCTTTATTCAATCCTAAAAATGTATTTTTCCTTTTTTTGATTTCCGGATCAGCAATATTGTCAGGCAAATGGCATTCACCACAATCAACGACCTTATGTTTTCCTTCCAGCTTATAACCCGTAAGGTCATGATCAAAATTCTCCTTATCAAATCTTGTCATTTCAAATTTTCTGCCATTGTGTTCGCTATGACATTCAATACATTCTTTATTTATATGGGAAGAATTTCCGTGATAGCCTCTTTTTGCAGTTATAAGATTTTTTATTTCCTGATGACAATCAAGGCATTTATTAATCGACACTTTTTTACCCAGGTCATGACATTTGGTACAATTACTCATTCCTTCCAGGTGGGCATGTGACTGTGATAAATCGCCAGGTGATATCTGAGCCCCAACCCTAAGGGGAAACATAAATAATAGAATGATTATATATTTAAAAAGGGCATTCATTTTACCTGTGTTTTTTCATAACGTAGCCAAAACGTTTTGTTATTTCAATGCCTGCATTTTGCAGAAAACTTGTGGGTAATTCACCACCGGCAAAAATATATACCAGATCGTTGTCGATTAAAGTGGCAGACTCATTCCCGGAGGTTTTTAGCATGACACTCAGATCATTTATTGCCACCAGGTTAGAATTGAAAATTACTCTAAGGGAATTATCTGATATAGCCTGTTGAATATTTTCCTTGTTTTTTGGTTTAAGCCTGGAAAATTTATCTTTTCTGTAAGAAAGAATCACCTCATTTTGATCCTTAAGCAGAAGGGCTGATTCAATGGCTGAATCGCCACCCCCCACCACCATGATTTTTTTAGCTTTTATTCGTTCCGGTTCCAACAGGCGATAGGCAACTTTTGAAGAGTCTTCACCCGGAACGCCCAATTTTCTGGGACTTCCACGGCGTCCAATAGACAGTAATACGTTTTTGCAGATATACTCTTCTCCTGATTGTGTTTTTACTTTAAAGGATTCGTTTTCAGTTGGTGTAATTCCCTCCACTTTGGTATTTTCCTTAATTTCTAAATTATGTTGGGCAATGACTTTTTTCCATAATTCAAGCAATTCCTCCTTTGAAGTATCATATAACTTTACCCTGCCATGGAGAGGTAAGTCCATTGGGGATGTCATCACAATTTTGGATCTTGGAAATGTAAAAACCGTACCTCCAAGTGAATCCTGTTCCAGGGTAATACTGGAGATCCCGTGCTTCTTTGCTGCCAGAGAGGCTGATATCCCGGCAGGACCTGCACCAACAATAACCACATCTAAAACATTTTCAGAAGACGCTTTCCCGTTTTTCAGCATTTCTTCAATAGCTTGTTGCCCCTGCTCAATACTGTTTTTAATGAGACCCATTCCACCCAGTTCACCGGCAATATAAATACCTTTAATATTGGTTTCGAAATTTTCATTTACATGAGGAAGATCAATCCCCCGTGTTTCGGTTCCTATGCGAAGTGATATTGCTTCCACCGGACAAGCATGAAAGCATGCTCCATGGCCCACACAGTTTGATGTATTGATAACAGTTGCTTTGCCGTCGATGATTCCGAGTATGTCTTTTTCAGGGCAGGCTTTGACACATGCTGTGCTTCCTATACAAATGTTAAGGTCAATATAAGGATGCAAAGAATTGGGTTCAAACAAACCTTCTTCCTTCGCAATTGCAAGCTTGCGCATGGTATCTCTGGATTTTTTATTATTCCTTCTCAAATACAGGAATACAGTAATTCCGCAGAGTAAAATTACTCCCCCGTAAATGACAACTTTTTCAATAATAACTTCCATTAAAATATCCATTTATAACCGAAAATAACCGCAATAACCACGTGAATGACGGCAATTATCAGCATAATTAAAGCAAAGGGGAGATGGGCCACATGCCAGTATTTAAAAAGAGATTGCATCTTTTGTAAGCGGGAAATTTTTCCGGATAGTGAAATTTCATTTTTTACAATCTTAATAATTGATTTTCTGTCCGGTCTGCTGATCTTGTTTTCTTTAAGAAGAGTTTTCAGGTTCCGGACAATATTATTATTACTCTCATTTTTTTGAGAATTTGTTATAGTTGTGATTGAATCAGTCACATCGGCCTTTAAATTGAATTTTTCCCTGAATAGAGCGGCCAGATCTGTTCGCATATTCTGCAACTCATTCAGGCTTAATTCCCTTCCTTCTATGGTCCGGGGAATTTGGATATAAATAAAGCGGCCAATTACCCCACTGATTACAACAGCCACCATACTCCAGAATGCCACCGATACGATTCCTCCAAATTTAAATGCAGTATGAAACAGAATTAGCACCGGGCCCAAAGTGCACAAAAATATATGGAATTCAAGCAGATGTTTCAAGCGTAAATATTTCACTAAAAAATTATATCGTTTTCTTGCTATGTATAATGATACTCCTGTCAGGATCATCAATGTGCCGATAATTCCAAGGCCATGACCAAGGATTCCGCTGGGCTTCAAGAATTCGTGCTGGGAATTATAGAATCTTTCTTCAAGAGGAGAGCTGTAATAAGAATATCCGAGATAGGCCAGGTAAATAGCGGCCATAGCAATTATTACCGGATACATGATCAGGGTAGCAGTATGGGTTGATTTTTTCATGATCAGGGCATGATACTATATAAAGAAACCAGAAATTGATTATATAAGTTGCTTTTTCAATTTTAAATATGACCTAATTAAAAACAGTCTAAATAATATCAATCTATATACATATATAAGAGATTACACTCGTCTCATTAAAAATGAAATATAAACTAAATTAAAAATA
>CBDUPM010000106.1:0-7840 GCA_965369105.1 uncultured Bacteroidales bacterium
TATTTTTTAATGACCGAAGATTATTTCGATGCTCTTGCTGCCTATTTACAATTAATTAAAAAATATCCTGACAATTCAAATCTGAATTACAGAACGGGTCTTTGTCTTTTGAATATAAACGGTCAAAAGCACAGGTCCATTCCCTACCTGGAGAAAGCAAGCACCAATATTTCAGAAAAATACACCGAAAGCACTTTTGCCCAGGATAAGGCTCCTCCACAGGTTTTATTCCTCCTGGCCACCGCGTATCAGATTAATAATGACCTTGATCTGGCAATTCTTACATTCAGGGATTATAAAAAATTCCTGGATATAAAGGATGTTTATGAATTAGATTATGTTGATAAGCAAATCAGATCCTGCGAAACGGCAAAGGATTACCTGCGGCAGGGTGAAAAACTTAATTATTCCTTTTTTGAAAATCTCGTACCAAAGGATATCAGTAGTTTTAATCCTATTATGACCCCGGACAGAAAGCTTATGATTTACATGACCCAGGAAAAGTTTTACAAGGCAATCTGGATGACTTATAAAATTGACGGGAAATGGAAAGCACCTGAAAATATTACTCCTCAGATTGGTTCTGACGGAGATATGTATCCCTGCTCGGTTACCGGTGATGGTAAAACTCTCTATCTGGTTAAAATCAATAGCTTTGAAGGAAATATATATCATAGCACCTTTGAAAACGGCAAATGGGGAAAAGCAGAAAAACTGGAAAAACCCATCAATTCGAGGTACTGGGAAACACATGCGGGAATTTCTTCAAACGGAAATGAAATGTATTTTACCAGCAATCGAAGAGGTGGCCTGGGAGGACAGGACATCTATTATAGCCGGAAAAAAGCGAACGGAAAATGGGAGACAGCCATAAACCTGGGATCGGCGGTAAATACCATATACAATGAAGATACTCCTTTTATTCTACCAGATGGGAAAACACTATATTTTGCCAGTCAGGGCCATGAAGGTATGGGCGGATTTGATATTTTTAAATCTAATCTTCGGGAAAATGAAAACTGGTCGATACCGGTAAACCTTGGCTATCCATGGAATACCACCGATGACAACATCTTCCTCTATCCTCTTGAAGACTCAAAAGCTGCCCTATATGCAGGAACTGCAAGCGATTCAGAATTAAATCCCACGATTAAATTATTATCCCTGGTTGATAATGAAGAAAAACTGAATAGGGACCGGCTAATACTGGTATCAGGAGAGATAGACTATCAGGATAAGCATAATCAGGAATTGGATGTTAATTTTAGCCTGCTAAATGAAAAAGATGAAATTCTGGACACCCATATAGAATTTAACAAACAGGAACAGAATTTTTCATTTCAGCTTAAACCGGGAAGCTATAAATTACTGGCCTCTGCTGAAAACTATGAGCTCAAAACTGAAATAATAAATATACAGGAGGACTACAAGAGAGATAAATTAAATTTTACCCTGGATTTTATTCCAAAAGAGGTCAGTTCCGGAGAATACCTGGTTCTGAAGAATATTTTATTTGAGTATGACAGTTTCAATTTAAACCGCGAAGCCCTTCTTGAGCTGGAAAGATTGTTTTCCGTTATGACAAGATACCCGGCGCTTTCAATCGAAGTTATTGGTCATACCGACTCACGGGGCAGCCCGGAATACAACTTTAATCTGAGTAAAAGAAGGTCTGAATCCGTAAAAGAATACCTGGTTGAAAAAGGAATTGAATCTTCCCGAATATTGGAAATTGCTGCAGGGGAAACAGAAAACCTTGCGCTAAACGTCAACCCGGATGGAAGCGACAATCCTGAAGGTCGAAGGATCAATCGGAATGTAAGTATAAGAATTCCTCAATCAGATAAATATAAAATTATCGTGGAGCCGATAGAAGTTCCGGATCATCTGAAACCTGATAACGCCAGAATTTATACTATCCTGTTAAATACATTGGATAGTCCGGCAGACAATAAGCTGTTCAAAGATCTTTCACGGATTAGTTCAGAAGGAGTTAGCGAACATATTATAAATTCCCGTTATCATTATACCCTCGGAAGGTTTTACTCAAGGACACAGGCGGAAGAATTGTTACGTTCAGGATTTTTAAGTTCATTTAAAGAAGCGAAGGTAATTGAAATGGAATCTGATATTGCGAAAGCTGGTATGATCAGTAATTTGGAAATTTCTGAATCCCAGGCATTTGCTATACAAATTATTGCCTTTCGCAGACCGGAAAATTCAAGAAATTTTAAGGAGAGATTTGATTTCCGAACCATTAAAGGAAATGATGGCCTTTACCGAATCCTATACGGTGAGTATTCCAGCAGGAAAGAGGCTGAAGAATCCTTACCTATGATTAAAGGAGAAGGGTATGAGGATGCTTTTATTACGGATTTAAATGATCTTATGGAATCTTCCGAATCGGGTTCCGTTCATAAATCCGGAAATTATGTGATTCAGCTAAAAGCACTCAATACTTTGATTTCAAGTGGAAACTGGCCGGGTATTAAGGAGGTTGAAATGCTCAAAGGATCCGACAATATATACAGGTATTTCCATGGGAATTTTAATAGTATTGAAGAAGCAAAAGATGAACTTGACCGTATAAAACGGCTGGGATATACGGATGCATTTATAAGAGATATTGAATCTATACCAGGTAAAAATTAAAATGAAAAATATTTTCCAACACGAAAACATATACTTAAGGGCACTTGAAGCCGACGATCTTGAAAAATTGTATAAATGGGAAAATGATACCGAGTATTGGAATGTGAGCAATACCCTCACCCCTTTCTCGAAATTTACACTTTCCAAATTCATAGAAAGCTCCTCCCAGGATATTTTCGAATCCAAGCAACAGCGATTTATGATTGTCCTGAAGGAGACCGACGAAGCTATTGGAGCTATCGATTTATTTGATTTTGACCCATTCCACCTCAGGGCGGGTGTTGGAATAATATTAGGGGAAAAGAAATTCAGGAAAAAAGGACTCGCGCGGGAAGCACTTGAAGTAATTATCAGTTATGCAGGTAAAACATTATTGCTGAAACAGTTATATTGCAATATCACGGAAGATAATGAGGACAGCCTGAAATTATTTATAGAAAAGAGCTTTGTGATTACCGGACAAAAAAGAGATTGGGTAAAAACCGGTAAAGGCTGGCTAACAGAATATTTTCTGCAGCTTCAGCTATTCTAGGATTTTATTATCTGGTATTCAGGAATTTCATCCAGAAATCGTATCTCTCCCGATTGAAAATCAACTTTACAGCAATAGTGATCCAGACCGTTGCTGACAATAAGATATTGAACCCTAAATTCAAGATTATACACAGCAATTTGATCAAAAACATTTTGATTTACGGCTATTCCGGGCGCTTTACACTCAACAATTAAGGAAGGAGAAGTATCTCCGTATACCAATAAATCACACCTTCTTTCCATTTTGTTGAATTTCAGAGTTTTTTCAACTACGATTCTGCCCTGAGGATAAGATTTTTCTTTAACAAGATAGAGTGCAAGGTGCTGCCTTACCCATTCTTCAGGAGTAAGAACCACATATTTTTTTCTGAAACGGTCAAAAATAAACTTTCGAGTCCCTTCAGATTTTATTTTGAAAGAATAAGTTGGTAAATTTAAAGTCTGCATTAAATTGCATTAAAAAGCAAACCTAAGGAAATTATTCATGAAGACAAAAGGTGACATAGTAAATAACTGGCTACCCCGATACACGGGTAATAATCTTGAAGATTTTGGAAAACACATTCTTCTGACAAATTTCAACCAGTATCTCGAAATGTTTTGTAATAAGTTCGACACCAAAATAATAGATGATGACAGGCCGATGCCCTGTGCAAATGCAAAAGGGATAACCATGATAAATTTTGGTATGGGTAGTGCCAATGCTGCTACTGTTATGGATTTGCTTGGTGCGATATCACCCAAGGCAGTATTATTTCTGGGTAAATGTGGAGGGATAAAAAAGAAGAATAATCTTGGGGACCTGATATTGCCCATTGCCGCCATAAGAGGAGAAGGTACATCCAACGATTACCTTCCTCCCGAGGTTCCTGCATTACCAGCATTTAAATTACAAAGAGCAGCTTCATCCACAATCAGGTCGCATGGAAAGGATTACTGGACCGGTACCGTATACACAACAAACCGGAGGGTCTGGGAATTTGATGAAAAATTTAAAAAATACCTCAGGAAAACCAGGTCGATGGCCGTCGATATGGAAACAGCAACCTTATTTACCGTTGGATTTGCAAATAATATTCCCTGTGGAGCCCTGTTGCTTGTTTCTGATCAGCCCATGATTTCAGAAGGGATAAAAACCGAAAAAAGTGATAAGGAAGTTAGTGAGAAGTATGTACAGGATCACCTTGATATTGGGATCGATTCAATGTTTGAACTGATTAACAATGGTGAATCAGTTAAACACCTGAGATTTGATTAAGAATGCAAAAAACAGAAATTAGCTTTGAACAGATCATCAGAGATCTGAAAAATAAAATCTATCACCCTGTATATTTCCTGAGCGGTGATGAACCCTACTATATTGATAAGATATCTGACTTTATTCTGGAAACGGTTTTAAGCGAGGAAGAAAAATCCTTTAACCAGACCATCCTTTATGGAAAAGATAGTGATGCTGCAACCATAACCAACGTAGCAAAAAGATTTCCTATGATGGCAAATCAACAGGTGGTGGTCGTCAGGGAAGCACAGGAAACAAAATCTTTTGAAGATTTACTATATTATATTGAAAAGCCTTTAAAATCGACCATCCTGGTTTTATGCTACAAGTATAAAAAACTTGATAAAAGGAAGAAAGTATTTAAAGTTATTCAGCAAAATACCCTCTTCTACGAATCCAAAAAACTTTATCCGGATAAAATTCCCGGCTGGATCGCTGCATTGCTAAAATCAAAGTCCTATTCTATAGAACCAAAAGCAGCCGTATTATTGAGCGAATTTCTTGGAAATGATCTGCAAAAAGTAGAAAATGAACTTGACAAATTAATCCTTACCCTGCCTGAAAATATGAGAATCATTACTTCTGATCATATTGAAAAGAATATCGGGATCAGTAAAGATTATAATATTTTCGAGTTTCAAAATGCTCTGATAACCAGAGATGTGGTGAAGGCTAACCGGATAGTTCAATATTTTGCAAATAACCAGAAAAATCATCATATCACCCAAATAATAACCAACCTCTATTTCTATTTTTCAAAGATCCTCATTTACCATGTACTTAAAGATAAATCAAGACAAAATGTTGCTTCCCATTTAAAAATAAGTCCCTTTTTCGTTTCGGATTATGAAAAAGCTGCAAGGACTTATTCTCAAAGTAAGATCATCAGGGTAATCTCTTATTTAAGGGAATATGATATGAAGTCGAAAGGATATGGGAATGTTTCCACTGATGCTGAAGGCCTTTTAAAGGAGTTAAGCTTTAAAATTTTACATTAAATGATAATTACCCTGTTAATTACGGTTTCCACTGTTTTGGTTTCTATGGCCTGTTTCAATAACCGGGAGTATTTTGCTAAACTTAGCTTTAATCCTTACCTGATTACCACAAGGAAACAATATGGACAATTCCTGACCCATACCTTTGTTCATGCCGATTGGGTTCACCTGCTCGTGAATATGTTTGTTTTCTTTTCATTCGGGCGGGTTGTCGAATCCACCTTTCTTGCATTAGAAGAATATGATGTGATATTTTCCGGAAGAGTTGTATTTATTCTTCTTTATTTCGGAGGAGCTATCATAGCCAGTCTGAGCAGTTTTATTAAACACCGGAACGATCCCTATTATGTTTCAGTTGGAGCGAGTGGAGCAGTTTCGGCCGTCCTTTTTACAAGTATTTTTTATTCTCCGCTCGAAAAAGTATATTTCTACGGTATCATTCCGATCTCAGGAATTTTATTTGGTGTTTTATACCTTATCTATTCCAGTTATATGGGAAAAAGATCAAAAGACAATATTAATCATGATGCCCATTTTTGGGGGGCGGTTTATGGATTTATATTCCCGGTAATTCTCGATCCTTCATCCTTTAAAGTATTTATAAACCAATTATTCTGATGAAACAAAAAGCGGTATTTCTTGACCGGGATGGAATTCTTAATAATGAAGAAAGCAATTATTATATTTACAGAGAAGAAGATTTTTTTCTGAATAAAGGAATTGGTGAAGCATTGAAAATACTGCAGGAACATGGATATATTTTTATTGTTATCACGAATCAGGGTGGAATATCAAAAGGTTTTTATACGACTGAAGACGTTTTGAAAGTCCATAAAAAACTAAAGTTCTTACTGGCAAAATATGGGGTCAGTTTGCATGAAATCTACTATTGCCCTCACCATGATGACAATGAAAACTGCCTCTGCCGGAAACCAAAAGCCCTGTCTATTCAGAAAGCCCTTTCCCGCTTTAATATTGATCCGGGAAAGTCGTGGATGATTGGTGACCGGGACACGGATATTACAGCCGGTAAAAAGGCCGGATTAAAAACACTGAAAGTAAAAGCCAACAGTGACATGTCTTTTTTAGCAGATCGGATTTTAAAGGGAGATATTTGATTTGATTTTACCCGTCAAAAGGACAGTAGGGTTTTGAGCACTGACTTAATTCAAACCCGGATTCTCAGGAAAATTAGCCCAGACCTTATATTTATTGCGCATTTTTTTCAAAACTTCATTCCAGAAGTCGGCTTTAATGCCTCTCATAATGGCATCACTGTCTATCTCGGCTATTAACCAGGCATTATCCTGTATTTCGTTATCCAGTTGTTTGGCTGCCCATCCGGAATAACCAAGGAAAAACCTGATCTGTTCATCCTTTACTTCCCCTGCCTGAATCAGTTCTTTCAATATTTTAAAGTCACCTCCCCAATAAATGGTTTTTGTAACCTGTATTGATTCCGGGATTATTTTACCGAGAGTATGAATATAATGGACCGTATTTGTATTTACCGGACCTCCAATGGAGATACCGCTTTTTACATCCGGAAAATCCTGCAAAATGTCCTTGACACCAATATCAACCGGCTTATTTAAAACGAAGCCGACCGAGCCTTCATCTGTATGCTCAGTTAATAAAACTACAGATCTTTTGAAGTAGGTATCACTTAAAAAGGGCTCAGATATAAGTATCCGGCCGGAGCGCGCTACCTTATCATTTTTAACTTCAAAAAAATCAATGTCAATATTCATATTATATCAGTTTTTGACTGAAGATAAATTCTAAATATTATTCAATGTTATAAAAAAAAATTTAAAAACACAGTAAAAACTTTTAAATCAGGTGAAAACATAAGAATAATTTCATATAGCCTAACTAACATTCACCGGTCAACAATATTGCTTATACTCTATAGACCGGAATTACCTGCTGAAAGGTTGCGTGAAAATTAAATAAGCACTCTTCTGAATAATTGTTATCTTTCATGTTTTATTTTGAAATTGAACACTATGGAGAAAACAGGGAGAGAACCCAGCCTCCTGCAGGCATTCATTCCAATCATTTTTCTGATCACTCTTTTAGCATGCAATGTATTATGGTTCGACGACCGGACATTTGATGAATCACATCCTTTGAAAGGATCTTCTCCTCTTGATGGGTCCAACCAGGTGGTACTTATACTTTCTGCGGCTGTTGCCGGAATAATTGCGGTAAGACTTGGAAATAGCTGGAAATATGTCCGAAAAAAAATTGTAGACTCCATCAGTTCTGCTATGGCATCTATCCTTATACTATTGCTGATAGGGGCACTTGCAGGCACCTGGATGATTAGCGGGGTGGTTCCGGCTATGATTTATTACGGTCTTCAAATATTTAA
>CBDUPM010000107.1:0-7803 GCA_965369105.1 uncultured Bacteroidales bacterium
TCAATAAGCATCCGGTCAATTCCGGGAAATTCGGTTTTCAGGTATTCAACCGATTCATGGTCAATTTCAATAAATTTAAGATTTTCAAAATCTCTTTTCAAAAGAAACTGACTTAAAACACCTTTTCCCGGACCAATCTCAAGGATGGTATTTTCCTCAGCAGGATCCAGAAGATCCGCTATCCGGTTTGCAATTCCGGTATCGGTTAGAAAATGTTGACCTAATTGTTTTTTCGGGCGAACCATGTTTTGAGTTTAGTGAGTACGCGGAGTACGTGGAGTACCGGGAGTATGGTGCTAACTAATGCGGACAAAGTTAATTGAAAAATACAATCAGAAGGAATTTATTTTAAAAGACTTATGAAGGTTTTTGAGCGAAAAAGATTAAAAAGTGGAATTAATTGCATCCACAGGATCAAGTCGTGATGCAATATATGCCGGAACGAATCCTGCCAATAATCCTATAAAAGAAGATATAAAAACACCCTTTAATATATTTCCCATGGTCAGGGTTATGGTGAAATTCCCTGCCTGGTTCACAATAACTGTCCCAAAATACACCAGGAGCAAGCCAATTATTCCTCCCATAAGTGCCAGCAATACAGATTCAAAAATAAACTGTTCCAGGATGAAATATTTTTTTGCTCCCAGGGCTTTTTGTACCCCTATTAATTTTGTTCTTTCTTTAACAGAAACAAACATAATATTGGCAATTCCAAATCCTCCGACCAGCAGGGAAAAAATCCCGATAAATCCCCCTGCAATGTTCAAAACGGAAAAGAATGATTCCAGCTCCCTGTCAAGCATGCTTGTTTGATTCAGGGCAAAATCATCATCCGCATTGGGTTTTAACCGCCGGATTGACCGGAGATTCATTCTGATCTCAGATTTAAGCTCTTCATTTTCAACATTTGAGGCAGCTTTTACCCAGATCATCGGATCCATGGATTCTCTCCTGATATTTACCACATTTCTAATATGGTTGATGGGTCCAATGATGGTTTCGTCCATAGAGTCGCCAAAAGTATCCTTGCCCTCCTTATCCATTATCCCAATCACCCGGGTTTTATGTCCCCGAATGGTAATAGTCTGATTTATCGGGTCTTTGCGGTCGAAAAGTTTTCTTGCGATTTCGTGCCCGATAACGGCCAGATTTTTGCCGGAATTCATTTCAAATTCAGAAAAGTATCTTCCTTTTTGAATTTCAAAATCCCTGATATTTTCAAATCCTTCTGACACTCCCAGGAAATTAATATTATCGATTTGATTATCTTCAAATTTCACATTGGCATTTGTGGATATCACAAAGGAGATTTCCTCAGCTTTTGTCAGCCTGCTTTTCAGCTGTTCATATTCCTGGATGGTAGGCACCGGCCTGTTGACATACTGCCACCATTTAAATTCTCCGCCACCTTCTTCGGTCCAGGGCCATTTCTGAACATATATTATATCAGATCCAAGACTGGATAAACTTTCCCGTATATTCATTTCAAGGGAGGTAACAATTGTATAGACAGAAATTATTGCAAAAATTCCAATGGTAATTCCCAGCAATGATAAAATAGTCCTGAGTCTGTTCACAACTACTGCCTGCAATGCAAAAAAAAGACTTTCTATACTGAGTTTCAATACTTTAAACATAATTTGTAAATTGTTCTTTAAAACTTTTAAAATTCAGTTGAAACTGTTTCCTTTGTATAATTTTTATAACGTTTTTTTCAAAACTAAAGTACCTCTTTTTTACCAGTTTTTAATAAATTTGTCCAACTTTATTAATTCATTATAAATGAACAGTTTAATGAAAATTAAATCCGCATTGATTTCAGTCTATTTCAAAGACAATCTTGAACCAGTAATAAAAAAACTAAAGGAACTAAATATAAAGATTTATTCAACCGGGGGAACCAAAAAATTTATTGAAGACCAGGGGGTGGAGGTAACAGCTGTTGAAACGCTAACAGGATATCCGTCCATTCTGGGTGGAAGGGTAAAGACACTGCACCCCAAAGTTTTTGGTGGTATTCTTTCCAGGAGAAATGAAAAATCAGATAAAGAGCAGCTGTCAGAATATGAAATCCCTGAAATGGACCTGGTAATTGTTGATCTGTATCCTTTTGAAGATACGGTGAAATCAGGAGCTGCTGAACCGGATATTATTGAGAAAATTGATATTGGCGGGATTTCTCTGATCAGGGCTGCTGCTAAAAATTTTAAAGATGTCCTTGTGATATCATCCAGGGATCAGTACCATGAATTGTTAGGAATTCTGGAAGAGGGAAAAGGGGAAGTGGATATGGATACAAGAAGAATATTTGCCACCCGGGCCTTTGGTGTTTCTTCTCATTACGACAGTATGATATTTAACTATTTTGACGGAGATTCAAATTCTGCGCTGAAAGCATCCGTGTCACCCGGAAAACAGCTTCGTTATGGTGAGAATCCGCATCAAAAGGGTTTTTATTTTGGCAATTTTGATGAAATTTTTGATCAGCTTCACGGTAAAGAAATTTCGTATAATAATTTACTGGATATAGATGCTGCCGTTTCTCTCATTTCAGAATTTGATGAACTGACCTTTGCCATTTTAAAGCATAATAATGCCTGTGGCATAGCTTCCCGTTCTATTCTGAGCGAAGCATACAAGGATGCACTGGCCGGAGATCCCGTTTCTGCCTTTGGTGGAATTTTAGTAACCAATGTTACCCTCGATGAAGAAACAGCAAAATTAATAAATGAATTATTTTTTGAAGTCATTATTGCACCCGGTTATGATGAAGAGGCTTTGAAGATTTTAAAACAAAAGAAAAATCGTATTATACTTATTCAAAAATCAGCCGGATTTTCGGATAAGATGATAAAAACGGTTCTGAACGGGCTTATTGTGCAGGACAAGGATGTATACAGGGAAACAATAGATGATTTGACGGTTTCAACGGAAACAGAACCGGAATTAGATGTAGTCGATGATCTTTTGTTTGCAAATAAACTTGTAAAACATACAAAATCCAATGCAATAGTTTTAGCAAAGAATAAACAATTACTTGCCAGTGGTGTTGGACAAACATCGCGTGTGGATGCATTGAACCAGGCTATCACAAAAGCTGGTAATTTTAAATTTGACCTGAATGGTGCGGTAATGGCATCTGATGCCTTTTTCCCTTTTCCTGACTGTGTGGAAATTGCAAATGAGGCCGGTATTATTTCAGTAATTCAACCGGGAGGTTCAATTCGTGACAAAGATTCTATAGATTTTTGTAACAAAAACGGCATGAGTATGGTATTAACAGGAATCAGACATTTTAAACATTAGAAAAATATGGGATTGTTTTCATTCCAGCAAGAGCTGGCTATTGATCTTGGTACAGCAAATACCCTGATTATTCATAACGACAAAGTAGTGGTTAATGAACCTTCAATTGTCGCTATTGATCAACAAACGGGCAAACTTATTGCCATCGGAACCAAAGCCAGGCAGATGCATGGCAAAACGCACGAGAATATAAAAACGATTCGTCCACTCAGAGATGGGGTTATTGCTGATTTTGATGCAGCCGAACTAATGATTCGGGGAATGATCAAAATGATTAATAAGGGAAACAGATTTTTTTCACCATCGCTTAGAATGGTGGTTTGTATTCCGTCGGGTTGTACGGAAGTGGAGAGAAGGGCTGTCAGAGATTCTTCAGAGCATGCAGGAGGAAGGGATGTTTATATGATTTATGAGCCTATGGCAGCTGCTATTGGAATAGGTATCGATGTAGAAGCTCCCGAAGGAAGTATGGTTGTTGACATTGGAGGCGGGACAACTGAAATTGCAGTTATTGCCCTGGGGGGAATCGTATGTAACGAATCCCTGAGGGTCGCAGGTGATGGGTTCACTGCTGATATACAGGCATATATGAGGCATCAGCATAATATTAAAATAGGTGAAAGAACTGCTGAGGAAATAAAAATTTCAGTTGGTTCAGCTCTTCCTGAACTGGATAATCCTCCACCGGATTTTAATGTCAGAGGCCCGAATTTAATGACCGCCATGCCCATTGAAATTCCTATTTCCTACCAGGAGATCGCTCATTGTCTTGATAAATCTATATCTAAAATCGAAACCGCCATACTTTCAGTATTGGAACAAACTCCACCCGAATTGTATGCCGATGTTGTTCAGAGAGGTATTTACCTTGCCGGTGGCGGAGCACTTCTTAAAGGTCTTGACCGAAGATTTAGCGATAAAATAAATATTCCCTTCCATGTTGCAGAAGATCCCCTTCAATCTATTGCAAGAGGAACCGGTATAGCATTAAAGAATATTGGGAAATTTTCATTTTTAATGAGATAAAAATGCTTATGTGATCGAATGAGGAATCTGATAAGATTAATTGTACAGTACTATTTTATTCTGTTGTTTCTTCTGCTGGAAGGATTAGCACTGGTGCTTATCTTTCAGTTTGATCCTTTCCATAAATCATTTATAGTTAATGTATCAAGATCTTTAAGTGGGAATTTTGGGTCTAGGGTGAGCAATATAAGAGATTATCTTTTCCTGAAAGAAGAGAACCAGAACTTAAGTAATGAAGTTGCCCGGCTTCAGCAAAATCTCCAGGAATTGACCAAAGTTGTGTACCTTTCTCCCCCTGATTCCACCGGAAGCGATACCCTGTATATCAGCTATGATAAACGGTTTCGCTTTTTACCGGCTGAAATTATCAGCAACTCTGTAAATAAACAATATAATTATATTACCCTGAATAAGGGAAAGAATGATTCTGTAAACGCGGATATGGCTGTAATTTCAGGCGCAGGAGTGGTAGGGATGGTTTTGAACAGTTCGGAAAATTTTGCTACGGTTCAACCCCTTATAAACCGAAACTCTAAAACAGGTGCTAAAATAAAGGGAGAAGATTATTTTGGAATTCTTGAATGGGATGGAAGAGATCCGACAAGGATGCATTTAAAAGAAATTCCTCTTCATGTGTAAATTGAAATTGGGGATACCATTGAGACCAGCGGATTTTCTTCGGTTTATCCCAAAGGACAGTTAATAGGCCGGATTGATACATTTGATAAAAAAGAAGGAAATTTCTATGATATTGAGGTCAGACTTTTTGTGAATTTCCGAACCGTAAACCATGTGATGGTGGTAGCTAATACATTCAGGGAAGAACAAATTTTACTGGAAGGAGGGGAGGAGTAATGTTAAAAATATATCTGCGGAATATCTTTCGGTTTCTTATTGTGGTTCTGGTCCAGATTCTTGTATTTGAAAACATACAAATCGGAGGTTCCTACAGTCCTTACGTATATATCATCTTCATCATTCTTTTACCATTTGAAACTTCTGGCTGGGTTTTACTGGTAGCATCATTTTTATTAGGACTCAGTGTTGATCTCTTATTACTAACCCCGGGTTATCATGCTTCAGCCGCTACATTTATGGCGGCAATGCGTCCTATTGTCTTAAGGACGCTGGCTCCAAGGGACGGATATGAGCCCGGTACATTTCCAAGGGTTTTTTATTACGGTTTAATATGGTTTTCAAAATATGTATTGATCCTTGTTCTTGCCCATCATTTTTTCCTGTTTTTTATGGAAGTCTTCAGATTAAGTTTTTTCCTGTTAATTCTTACAAAAACTATAATAAATACATTAATTTCATCGATTATCATTATACTTAGTCAGTATTTCGTATTTAAGAAGTAATGAATCAGTTTACCGATAGAAAATATATTATCATTTTGCTGATAATCGGGTCATCCCTTTTGTTTGCGGGTAAATTGTTTTTTATGCAGGTTATTGATGATACTTATGCAGCTTCGGCTGAGAGTAATTCCAGAAGAGACGTTATACAGTATCCTGCCCGGGGTTTAATTTTTGATCGAAATGGTGAATTAATTGTGTCTAACCAGGCTGCATATGATGTCATGCTGATTCCAAGGCAAATGAAGGAGATGGATACGCTTGAGTTTTGCAGGGTGTTGAGTTTGGAAAAGGATGATTTTATTGAAAGAGTAAATGCGGCAAAAGCTCACTCCAGTTATGCTCCGTCTGTATTTATGAAACAATTGCCGGCAGAAATCAGTTCGGTTTTAGTAGAAAAATTATTTAAGTACCCGGGTTTTTATGTTCAATCAAGAACACTCAGAAAGTATTCAAGAAATATTGCCTCCCATGTTCTGGGTTATGTTGGGGAGGTAAATCGCCAAATTGTGGAAGAATCAGATTATTATGAATCCGGCGACTATATCGGAATAAGCGGGATAGAGAAAACCTATGAGGAACAATTAAGGGGAAATAAAGGAATTAAATCCTTTATGGTCGATGTCCATAACCGGGTAACGGGACCCTGGAAAGATGGCAGATTTGACCGGAATCCCGCTTTAGGAACTGATATCACTCTAACCATAGACGCTGATCTCCAGGAATATGGTGAAATGCTAATGAGTAATTTTTCCGGTAGTATTGTTGCTCTGGAACCTTCAACAGGAGAGGTGCTGAGCCTTGTTTCAGCTCCTACCTATCCTCCCGACCTGCTGGTTGGAAGAGGATTAAGACAAAATTTTAATATTCTTGCTCTGGATACCCTGAATCCCATTTTTAACCGCGCGGTTGCGGCATCCTATCCCCCCGGTTCCACCTTTAAAATTATAAATGGCCTCATTGGTCTGCAGGAAGGAGTAATTAACCCACAGACGGAATATTACTGTGACCTGGGGTATTATAACAGGGGAATACATGTAGGTTGCCATTCTCATGATGCTCCTCTTGATTTACGTGAGGCTATACAGAATTCATGTAATGCCTATTTTTGCAACGTTCTCGGAAACATTCTCGACAATAAAAAGTATATCAGAACCGATTCTGCTTTTTTTCACTGGAGAAATCATGTTTGCTCTTTTGGATATGGAGAAAGACTTGGGTCTGATTTATCCGGCGAGCTCAAGGGCCTGGTCCCCAGGCCGGGGTATTACGACCGGTATTATGGGGTTGGTCATTGGAATTATCTGACGGTCATTTCCTTGTCGATAGGTCAGGGAGAGCTGGGAATAACCCCGATGCAAATGGCAAATTCAACAGCTGCTATCGCAAACAGGGGATTTTATTATGTTCCCCATATTCTGAAATCAAGAAAGGACAGCAAAGACATAGATGAAAAATACATCCGTAAAAACTATACAACCATCGATTCGGCTTATTTCGAAGTTGCCGTAGACGGAATGGAGTTGGCTGTTAACGGGGGAAGGGGAAGCACGGCCCGTTTGGCAAGTATACCGGATATAATAGTATGTGGAAAAACCGGAACAGCGGAGAATCCGCATGGAGAAGATCATTCTATTTTTATTGCATTTGCACCCAAAGATGATCCCAAAATAGCCATTGCCGTATATGTGGAAAATGTGGGATTTGGTTCCACCTGGGCAGCTCCCATTGCCAGCCTGATGATAGAAAAATATCTAAAAGGGGAAACCGCTTCAAATCGTAAATGGCTGGAAGCACATGTGCTGAAAGGTCCTGACAAGGAAAAGGAGGATTCAGAATGAGAAGGGGAAATATATTGGCAAATCTGGACTGGCTGACAATCTTGTTATGGCTGCTGATGATCATTATGGGCTGGCTAAACATTTATTCAGCGGTATATTCAGTAGATTCACCCGGAATATTTGATTTTAACCAGAGATATGGAAAACAATTCTTCTGGATACTTGCGGCCCTTATTTTAGCCATTGTTATCCTGGTAATCGATCATAAATTTTATGAGTTTTTTGGATATATCTTTTTCTTTTTTGCCATTTTACTTTTGATGGGAGTA